>NZ_SFBZ01000026.1:0-4305 GCF_007095495.1 Microcystis sp. M_QC_C_20170808_M9Col
TTAAGATGAAGCCTAGCTACTTTTATCCGTTGCTTGTGATAGTTGTTAGACTGTTTCTTTCCTTTACGAAATCGTTTTGATAATCTCCTTTGTGCTTTTTTAAGTCGTTTTTCTGACTTGCTTAAATAACGTGGATTCTCTACAGTATTACCTTGGGCATCGGTATAAAATTCTTTTAACCCTAAGTCAATTCCTGTTATTTGTCCCGTTGGTTTATGGTATTCTTGCCGCTCTACGTCAATCAAAAACTGGCAATAATAACCATCGGCACGTCTAACAACTCTTACCCGTTTAATCTGTTGTTCTGAATAATAAACTAAGGTTTTTTGACTACACCATAAATCAAATTCTCCTGCTTTAAAGCCATCGGTAAATCTGATTTTACGTCGATCATCAGATAGTTTGTAGCCTGTTAGTTTGTATTCAACCGAACGGCTATGCTTTTTGAACCGAGGAAAACCCTTTTTCCCTGGTATCTTAGCATGACAATTCTGGTAAAACTTACTAATTGATTGCCAGGCTCTATCAGCAGCCGATTGACGAGCTTGAGAGTTTAATTTATTAACATAAGGGGTCTCTTTATTGTTAGCTAGTACCGCACAAAGTTTTTGGAGATCATTGCGGGTTGTCCCTTGATTGTCCATCCAATAACGAACACAAGAGTTACGCACAAACTGAGAAGTTTTGATAGCTTCATCAAGCTGGTGATATTGCTCTGGGGTTCCGTTTTTTAGCTTTGCTTCTACGACTAGCATCTAACAATCCTTGACCTTTGGCTAATTTAATTGTAACACAGTTTACCTACAAATGGTAGAATTAAAGTCGGGCTTCTCAGTTAATATCTTGGTCGGATTTCATCCCCCGCAAAGGTGAGTATCTTGTCGAAAAATTTAGCGGGGGCATTCATCCGACATTTTAGGTAAATCCATCCACGAGCGCCCGAAACTGGGTTGGGGATTGACAATCCCGATACTCAGGGTGAGCAGCAGGGAAATTATTGTTAATAGCCAAAAACGGCAGAAAATAGGGCGCATAGACGATTCGATCCCATAAAAACCTCATTCCCATTCTAGACAGTCCCTATCACCCTTTACCTGTTACTGTCCGCGATTGGTTTGATAGACGTAAAAGTTAAATAAATCGAATAAACTGCCAACAAAAGCAAAGGTGACAGCGATGGTTAACAGGCCTTGTAGGGGATAACCGCCGCCGAAAATGGTTAAAAATTGCAGGATTTGGCTAAAACCGGTCTGACAAACCCAAGTAAAGCCGGGGACGTGACTGGTGGCCAATAAAGCCGTTAAAATAGAACCCACCAAGAGGACGGGAGCAACAAAACTTAATAGGGTGGAAAATAGCAGGGAACGGAGCAAAGTAAGCATGGGTGCTGATCTCCAGAGAATTAGGGGGCGATCGAACGGGAATAGGAATCTATACTCGCTCCCCTCTAGGATATACGTTCATCTCGGCTAGGGGCGGTTTTTTAAAAAATCTTAAAATATCATTAAGATTCTTGGTTAATAACGATTAAGTGGTACACAAAAGTCAACCCGATAATTGCTGGGTCAGCCTTTTTCAGTGATCAGTAAACAGTGATCAGTAATCCGTCAGGGGTGGGGAAGTGGAGAAGTGGGGGAATTTCAACTAAAACCCTAAAACCCTAACACCCCAAAACCCCCCCCGCAACGCGCACGCAGTGACCACCCCATCACCCTGTCTCCTGACTCGGAGACTCGGAGACTCCTGATAACTGATAACTGATAACCGGTAACTGATCACTGATAACTGGAACTACCTGAAGCATTGATCCCCGTGGTGTGGTACTGTCAATTCAGTGTATTTATCGGCACTGGCTTAAGATTTGTCGCTATTGTCCTCCCCTTCTCTCGTCGCTGTTTTTGAGGCTTTCTATGACCGACATTCCTTTCACCCTAGACCAACTGAGAATTCTCAAAGCGATCGCTGCCGAAGGAAGCTTTAAACGGGCGGCAGATACCCTGTATGTATCTCAACCGGCGGTCAGTCTTCAGGTACAAAACCTCGAAAAACAGCTAAATGTGCCGTTATTTGACCGGGGCGGTCGGAAAGCCCAATTAACGGAAGCGGGACACCTACTCTTAAGCTACGGCGAAAAAATTATCACTCTCTGTCAAGAAACCTGTCGGGCGATCGAAGATCTACAAAATCTGCAAGGGGGAACCCTGATCGTCGGCGCTTCCCAAACCACGGGAACCTATCTTCTTCCCCGCATGATCGGGCTTTTTCGGCAAAAATACCCAGAAGTATCCGTACAGCTACAAGTTCATTCCACCCGTCGCACCTCTTGGAGCGTTGCTAACGGTCAAGTGGATTTAGCCATTATCGGGGGGGAAGTTCCCGCCGAATTACAAGAAACCCTGCGGATTATCCCCTACGCAGAAGATGAACTGGCTTTAGTCCTGCCGATTTTTCATCCTCTGTCTAAGGTAGAAATGATTCAAAAAGAGGATTTATATCGACTAAAATTTATCACCCTCGATTCCCAATCGACGATTCGCAAAGTCATCGACAAGGTTTTAACTCGTTGCGAGATCGATACCAAACGCTTAAAAGTGGAGATGGAACTTAACTCGATCGAGGCGATTAAAAATGCCGTACAATCTGGGTTAGGGGCGGCTTTTGTCTCGGTGACAGCGATCGAAAAAGAACTACAAATGGGAGTTATCCACGCTACCAGAATTAAAGATGTGGAAGTACGACGCACTTTGTCGGTAATTATTAACCCGAATCGCTATCGATCAAAAGCCGCCGAAGCTTTTACCCTAGAAATACTACCCCAATTCTCCACCTATCCAGAATATCTGGCTGACGACCACAACTTTGAACCGATTCCTAACTCGCAACCCGCCGAAATTATTAGTAAATAAGTCGCTCGAGATGGGCAAAATCTCCCTACATTTAAGCTATCTCTTGGGAAAATTACTGCCGGGATAAATTACTTTTTTATCGACTTTAATCCAATGGAGACTCTCTAAACGACTTCTAAGATTAGTAATAGTTACTCCCAACTCGTCGGCGATCGCATACAGAGGTCCCCATTTCGTCAAGTCACGTCCCTTGATGGCTTTCTCTAACTCACTCATCGGCATTAGTAAACAACTGGCAAAATATTGGGCTTGCCATTCAATTCTTTGGCTAGAATCAACTGTCCGACACAGAAAAGGTTGAATTGTCTCTAGGGAATCTCCCTGATTGATTCGATCCAAAAAGTTAGAGACAGCTGTTTGATTAATATGGAGTACAAAATGACCAATTTCATGGGCTAAACTCGAATTTTTAAAACCTTCTTTTGCTAGGGATGAATTTTGGGAATCTTTTAAGAATTTTACATCTTCATTAAGAATAATTTTCTTTTCTGTGGGAATAATCATTGCGGCGATTTCTCCCTCTTGATCTGGCTTTATATCCGTCCATTCAATAGCCAAATCAAAATGATCGGCCGCTGCTTCCGCAATATCGCAATTTTTTAAGGGACGACGACGATGAGCTTTTACTTTCTTAAGAATATTGTCTGCCTGAGCTTCAATCACTGCTTTGGGAATAAAACTATAGGGTTTAATAATATCCAAGATATTTACTCCTGCTCATCTAATTTTGTCGCCTCAGAAATAATTTTTTGGGCAAAATTAGGATTGTCTTTCATGCGACGCAATAAAATCGGCATTTGTTGGTATTTTTGAACTAATTCTTTGAAGACTTTTTGATCATCTGAACTAATTCGTCCCGCCAATTCTCCTAATTTTTGAGCATTTAATTTTAAGTGAGTCGCTAAGGACTCAATAACTTGCTGACTAGGAGGATAACCCGCATGATCATTTTCTAGCTTCGATAGATAGGTATAGTCCACCCCGATCAACTTAGCTAGTTCTCTCTGACTATATTCCTCCTCTCGACGAGCTTTGCGGATAACCTGTCCAAATGTTTCTGACACTGCTTTTCTCTCAATCGCTCAAAAAAAATTATATCAAGGGTTGACTATTTCAGTCAACATAGGCTAGAGTTAGTTCATTGGCGTTGATTATTTTAGTCAACACCAGAGCAAACACTGCCGTATCATCGAAAATTTTGGGTCTGAAACCCCGCCGTTTTACGGCGGCTTTACCGTTAAATACTAGCGCATTTAGACGATATATTCTAGAATGTGAGGCATGGAAAAAGCCTATTCGTTTCGATTTTACCCCACACCAACACAAGAGTCGCTATTGCGGCGCACATTGGGCTGTGTAAGATTAGTTTACAATAAAGCTCTCCACGAACGAACACAAG
>NZ_SFBZ01000260.1:0-16768 GCF_007095495.1 Microcystis sp. M_QC_C_20170808_M9Col
TAGGGCTAATTGTGCATCTGCTGGGCAAACAAATTAGCCTGTAATTCAGAGCCGGCAATCGTTTTGACGATTTAGATAAAATTTTCAATGTGACACTTTAGGGTGCGGAATGTGGGCTTAAATTAAATGGACTAGGTGGCACATAAGGACGTTCTAGTTGATGGTCAAGACGACTCACATCATTTTGCCATCCTTCCGGCGATAAAGTTAAATCTATAATGGTTAGTTGTGAACAATGCTCATGGGAGCATCTCACTTACGCGATAAGTAATTATACTTAGCCTAAAAGCCACTCTTAATCGTGTCTTGGAACGAAATCGAGGCTTTTAAAGACTGCGTACATGGAGAATTAAAACAAGAATGAGATGCTCCCAATGCTCATTAACTTCATTTAAAATTTCTCTTAATTCCATATTTTGAATATAACCAATCATTGCTCCCGAACTGACGGATTTTCCATAACCCCATTCAACTAATATAAATCTGTTAATCCCATTTAGAATATAATTTTTGTTAAGTATCCATTGAGAACTTGATGGAGAACCAAGTCTTTTAGCCTCTAAAGTGTAAAATTTATCCATTCTTTCAGGATTTGTTTCGTTAGTATCACAGATTCCCCATTGAAAATCAGGTCGTTTATATTCTCGTTTAGCTCGAATGCTATCATCAGCATCAGGTTGATTATTGGCTTCATACATACAAGGCCATTCTATTCCTTGATTAGAAATAGTTAATTGTTGGTTGGCATAACGGACAAAAAAGCATAGTTTTCGATTAAGTTCATCTTCACTTTGGGGTAATTCTTGGTTCTTTTGAAGCATTTCTAAAGCAAGCCTAAAAATAGCTAAAACTCTCTTTTCATGATTACCCCATATATCTTTTTTTAATAAACTTGGTTTTGTCATAAGTTTAGATCCTTTCTTGAAATTCTTGTAAGTTAATAATTTGAAGCATTGTTGCCTCCGCATCCTCACGCGCCATGCTACGAGTCCAGAATCTTCGTTCATTACGCTTAATAATAATGATTTCTGTATCAGAAACCGAACGAACTAAACCATCAAGATAAATTTGATGGCTATTATAGGGAACTAATAAACCGTTTTCTTGTCTTGCTAATTGATCAATAATTTCTATCCATTGTTTTTGCTCTGATTGGGAGACAGGTTGAGGTTTTTCTCCATACTCTTGTGTAGAGAAAATAACGGCTAACATAGGATTTTCTAACCCCTGAAATTGAGGACGAATAATCTGCCAACTGAATTCACCATCAGGTTCTAATTCTCGATTCCAAATATCTAAAAAGGCTTGTAAATAACCTTCTAATCCTTTTTGAGTTTGACGGTTTTTATTAATATCGTTGAGAAGTCCTTGATTTTGTTGAGGATAGCTTTCAACAGGTTTTACTGCTTTACTGTTGATATGATTATAGTAAAACTCTATCCCTACATCACACATATCACGAATGAGATCCCGTTCAGCAATGGTGAGATCATAGACATCAAATATTGCCTCATCTAATTGATATTCTAATTCAGTGAGTTGTGCTTCTATTTTTTCTGGAGTTTTTCCTTCAGGATGTTCAATACTATACTTTATAGGATTACAATTCTGTAATTGCTCAACAATATCGATAACTTTTTCCCGAATACCTTGATCCTTTGGAAAAATAATCGGCAAACTTAAATATTGAGTCGTATAGACTTCATCGTGCCAGATTCCCCAGTTACTTGAAGTTAAAAAGAAATAGTATCGAGGTAAAGAAGACCAAAGAATCCCTAAAATAACTTTATATTTCCACGTTTCTGGTTCGATTAATTTAATAGAATTAATCGAGTTTTTAACAGAAAATTTCTCGGATTCAAACCGGGCAATAATTTCTCCTTGTTTATTTAATCTTTGACTAATACCACGCTTGATTAATAGACGTTCTCCATTATATAGAGCGAGTTGTCTAGGGCGCGCTGCTTGTTTAGGTGCTTGTTCAAACCAAGAAGGAGAAATTAAACCATATCTTTCAAATTTATCTGTGGGAAGTAATCTCGGTAACTGGCAATCTTTTTGATCCTTTTTCCCTTCTGAAAATCCTTGACCACTATTCCTAGAGTCATGTAATTCTTTTAAAGTTTGCGATAATTGTATCCCTTTAATTAAACCAGCATCTTGATGATTTCCCCAATAATAAATTTTCCATAAAGAATCATTATAAAATAGTTCACTTTGTCTGATACCACGACGATCCATAACACTCAAAATAACAGCTTGCACATTTTTAATCATAGCTGTTTTTTTAGCAGAACAATAAGTGACAACTTGATCTTTTAAGGTTAACTCTGTCTGATTGACTTTCTGAAAAATAATTGAAGCAAAAGGAGAAATTGAGGCACTAGATTGGTTTTTATTACCAGATTTAAAGAAAATATCACGAACATGAGCAAAATTGACAACTTCTTTTAATAAGACACTGTTTAACCATTTTTGTCTAAATTCTTTGCTTTTATCATGGGTCTTAAAGAAAATACCTGTTGATACCACTAATGCTGACCATCCATTATCTTTTAAAAAATCAAATACTCTCCAGATAAACGCTTGAGAACGTTCTTTATCTCCGACTGGATAATCACGTTCTTGACACCATTGTAAAGCGATATTTAAGTCTTTTGTGCCTTTTTTATCCTTCGTTTGAGGAGATCCCCAAGGAGGATTACCGACAACAACATCAGCACATTGACTGCTAAAATTTCTAGATAATATCACATCCTCTGAGTTAGAAAATTCTTGAAAAGCATTATCGCAGACTAAATTATTAAAGTGATTATCTTCAGATAACCCATTCGCTTGATAAATTAAAAAGGGTAATTTTTGACCTTGTTTAATTTGTAATAAAATGTCTGGAGGCTCTTGATAATTTAATAAAGCAAGATATAGACTAAATGCAGTAATTCTGATAGCTTCTGAATTAATTTCTATGCCAGCTATCTGATTTTTTAAGATTTCTCTTAACTCTTGCCAACTTAATCGCTGTCGCTGATTTTGATAGACTCGATGTCTCACAATTCTCCGAAATGCTTCCACTAAAAAGATTCCTGAACCACAACAAGGATCAAGAATACGGGGATGAGTTGTCAAACAATCTGACGTTAAAACTTTAGACAAGACAAATTCCACTAATGAACTCGGTGTATAATGCGTCCCATTATCAATATTTTCTGTATTTGACTCATGATAAAATTCTTCATAAATACTACTAATTAAAGAAATAGGAATTATATCAAATTTATAAGCCCAGAAAAATAATTTTTTTTGTGGATCAATATCTCCCTGTAAAAATTCTTGTAAGAGAGATAAATGCCGTTGCTCAACAGATTCCGCTTCTTGTTCATCAGAAGGGAACATATCTCCGTTAAAATCTTGACTCAACCGATTAAATAAAGCATAGGTAAAACTTTTATCACTTAATATTTTGATATAATGTTGTTTAGCTTCAGTTTCCATATTTAACTGATCGTCAGGAGCATTAAGTAATGCTTTCCATGTTGCATTGTTTTGTGCTATTGCTTCAAAATACTCTTGAGTTAAAATTCCTCTATCTTCCAAATAGCGAATAAAAATTGATCTACCAATTAAAGCATGAGCATATTTACGTTTATTTTCGCTTAATCCTTCACGGATTAAGGCTAAACGAACTGTTTTTAAATCTTTGATCAGTGATTGATCAGCACGTTGATTAGATGTTTCAAAACGCTCATCCTCAAAAAGCTTCCCTGATTCGATTTGTTCCCGTCTGTATTGATAAAGTTTTGAAGTTACTTCAAGTATGTTTTGGGCAACTTCTAACGGTCTATTATTTTTCTTCCAATCTTCTATACTTCTAGCAGGTGGTTTGGTTAGATCGTAAATAGCTAGTTCACCTTCTTTCGCTAAAAATAGGTAACTTGGTCTAGCCATACACCATATTTTATTAAAGATTTGCCGTACTTTTTCATCTTCTTGAGTATCACATTTAGCAAAAATAATCACAGGATTATTATTAATAAAAAAAACTTTTTCTGCTTCAACTTGCTGGGCTAATTCTAACCAATCTCCTTTTTCTATCCACTCTTCTAAAGTTATTTCTGACAATGACGCTTTTGAACTCACTAAGTCGCCTTGACTAAAATCGAGTTTATCATAAGCATATTCTAACAATTCATAAGCAGAATTAGCTGTCATCATCTTGAGTAAATCACTGGTAATAGTTGATTGTGTTGGTTAGAGTCACACAACCTAATCTTTGGTTTTTTTGAACTATTTTTAATAGTATGACTGATAGGAAGCGTAACTGTCAAGTAAACAGACAAGCCGCCATTATGTCAATTTTTTAATAATTTGCCTCTAGCACTGAAAGCGAGCAAACAGCGATCGCATTTGACGCAGCTTTGCCGTGGCAATTGTCCGTGACTCAATATCTGTAATAATCTAATACAGCCCTTGTAAACCTTCTTTAAGCTCTGGGTTTTCGTCTTGATCGAGATGCACAAAATCGCCCTTAGATGAGAATTAGTTTACAAAAATTTACATTTGGAGATAAGGAGCAATGAGTCAAGTTTCCGGTACAGATGTTCCCGATTTGGGTCGTCGTCAATTTATGAACCTGTTGACCTTTGGTACAATTACCGGAGTAGCAGCGGGGGCTTTGTATCCGATTGTTAAGTATTTTATTCCCCCCTCGGCCGGTGGTACGGGGGGCGGTGTCACCGCTAAAGATGCCCTAGGCAATGATGTGATTGTCAGTCAATTTCTGACCAGCCATAACGCTGGCGATCGCACCTTAGCCCAAGGCTTAAAAGGCGACCCCACCTATTTAGTCGTCCAAGAGGACAAAACCCTGGCCAACTACGGAATTAACGCCGTCTGCACCCACTTAGGTTGTGTGGTGCCATGGAATGCCAGCGAAGAAAAATTCATGTGTCCTTGCCACGGTTCCCAGTACAATGCCGAAGGAAAAGTAGTTCGCGGTCCAGCGCCTCTATCCTTAGCCCTCGCCCATGCCAACGTCACCGATAATGATAAAGTCGTCTTCTCCACTTGGACGGAAACCGACTTCCGCACCGGCGAAGAACCCTGGTGGTCCTAGATTATTCAATGTGACGAGATTTGGAATTATTCAACCGATAGAGATGAGAACATTCAACTTTTTAAGCTTCCCGCAAGTCCACAGACAGGCCCTAGTGAAAGCCGTCCTCGTGGCGATCGCTACCGTTTCCCTACTCCTAACCAGCGATGTCATTAACCCCCAATCTGCCCAAGCATATCCTTTTTGGGCGCAACAAACCGCCCCGGAAACCCCCAGAGAAGCAACCGGTCGGATTGTCTGCGCGAACTGCCATTTAGCCCAAAAACCCGCCGAAATTGAAATCCCCCACTCGGTATTACCCGATAGCGTCTTTGAAGCAGTGGTAAAAATCCCCTACGATCCCGCCAGTCAACAGGTGTTAGGAGACGGATCGAAGGGGGGTTTAAACGTCGGTGCAGTCTTAATGCTACCGGATGGTTTTAAAATCGCGCCCCCCGATCGCATTCCCGAAGAAATGCAGGAAAAACTCGGTGGAGTCTATTTCCAATCCTACAAAGAAGGTCAAGATAACGTGGTTATCGTCGGCCCCTTACCCGGGGATCAATACAAAGAAATCGTTTTCCCCGTCCTGGCCCCCGATCCTAGCCAAAATAAGGGTATTCACTTCGGTAAATATGCTGTGCATTTAGGGGCCAATCGCGGTCGCGGTCAAGTGTACCCCACCGGTGAACCGAGCAATAATAACGCTTTCAAAGCTTCTACCGCAGGTACAATTAGCCAGATCAGCAAAACCGAAGCCGGTGGTTATGAAGTCACCATCACTTCCGAAGCTGGCCCCGTGGTGGAAAATATTCCCGCAGGTCCTGAGTTAATCGTCTCGGAAGGTCAAGCGATCGAAGTGGGACAATTTTTAACCAGTAACCCCAATGTCGGCGGTTTTGGTCAAAAAGATACGGAAGTTGTCCTGCAAAATCCCGGCCGGATCAAAGGATTAGTTTTATTCCTCGGTGGTATTATGCTCTGCCAAATCCTCTTAGTTATTAAGAAAAAACAAGTGGAAACAGTACAAGCGGCCGAAATGAATTTCTAATCGCAATATTTCGGTTATTTTTGCTAGAAAGCGGGTTATTTGCCCGCTTTTTAGCTTTGAGTCAGGAAAACGCTCGCTGCCGTCTGATACAATCGGTTCAGCTTAACCGATAAGTGTCAATTTTTTATGAATCAGTCGCTTGTTCCAGTCATTCTCGCCGGGGGTAAAGGGGAACGTTTTTGGCCCCTCAGTCGTCTAGCGCGTCCGAAACAGTTTCTCTGTCTTGATGGTAGTGGTCGCAGTCTTTTACAAGCAACGGCCGATCGTCTATTATCTTTAGGGGCAGGTTGGGAAAATCTCTGGGTAATTACCGCTAGTGCGATCGCTGATGGTGTCCGCGAACAACTGCCCGATTTACCGGAGAGTAACCTATTAGTGGAACCGGTGGGCAAGGATACGGCCCCGGCTGTGACTTGGGCTACCTTAGAAGTGGCAAAACGTTATGGGAAAGAAGTGGCGATCGGTTTTTTTCCTGCCGATCATTATATTGGTAATCAAGAGGCTTATATTAACACTTTAAAAGCGGCCGTAGAAGTGGCCGTCAGCCAAAAAGCGATCGTTACTTTAGGAATTAAACCCGATTATCCCTCCACCGGTTACGGTTATATTGAACAGGGAGAAAATCAGGGCGAATTTAATGGTTTACCCGTCTATAAAGTTAGTCGTTTTACGGAAAAACCCGATCGCACCACGGCCGAAAAATTCCTAGAAACGGGACTTTTTAGTTGGAATAGCGGAATGTTTATCTTTCAGGGACAAGTGGTTTTAGAGGAGCTAAAAACCCACGCTAATAATATTTTACAGCCTCTGATCGATCGGGGCATCGCTGCCTATGAGGATTTAGAGAAAAAAAGTATCGATTATGCTTTGATGGAAAAAACTCAACTCGCTTACGTTTTACCCGCTAATTTCGGTTGGGATGATCTGGGAGATTGGAATTCTCTGGAAAGATTACTGGAAGCAAAGGGCAAAAATATTGAACTGGCAAATCATGTCGGTTTGGATACGGAAGGCTCTATTATCTATGCTAGTGATGAGGAGGAAGTGATCGTTACTATTGGTTTAAAAGATCTGGTAATTGTTCGCGACGGTAAAGCGACTCTCGTTGTCCACAAAGATCGTACCCAAGATATTAAACAAGTTCTCAAACAATTACAAACCGATCCCAAATTAGAGAAATTGTTATAGGATTGATAAGGGGTACATCTCATTTTTGTAAATCTACTAAGTTGGGATTTTTTAAGGGAAACTTCCTACTAAAATCGGGCGTTACTTTCGGTTTTATCGCTCAATCCAAGCTTTTGGGGGGTTCTACCCCCCAAACCCCCCGCGCATTAGTTTTTCGGTGGGATGCTTACAGGCAGCTGCTGATATATCTGTAATAATTTAAAAGTCACTGATAATTGCTGATTATCGGTGTTCCTGCAAATGTGGGATGCACCCATCGATAAGTACCTAACTTACCCACTGATAACTGATAACTGATAACTGATAACTGATAACTGATAACTGATAACTGATAACTGATAACTGATAACTGATAACTGATAACTGATAACTGATAACTGATAACTGATAACTGATACACTCCCCCAAACCAGTCAAAGACAAAAAGAAATACTTGAGATAGTTCTCGGCAACGGTTGGGACTATATGCGCGGGGTTTTAACCCTAGGAAAAACAGAAAATCCCCAGATTCCTACCCCAGAAGTTCTCAAAAAAATCCTCGTGGAATTGGGGCCTTTTTACGTCAAATTGGGACAGTTACTTAGTACCCGTCCCGATCTGCTACCCGCTAATTATATCGAGGCTTTAACTGCCCTACAAGCGCAAGTTCCTCCCGTTGCTTGGACGGATATAGAAATAGTCATCACCGAACAGTTAGCAAAACCGATCGAAGAGGTATTTAAGTATATTAATCCCCAACCGATCGCCGCGGGATCGATCGGGCAAATTCATCGGGCAACTTTATTATCTGGGGAGGAAGTAGCGATTAAAGTCTTGCGTCCGGGGATCGAAAAAATTGTCGCCCAAGATAGTGCCTTAATTAAGGGAATTGCTGATTTAGTTGCCCTGACAGAATTTGGTCAAAGTTACGACGTTGTTAACTTAGCAGAGGAGTTTATTAAAGCAGTCAATGCGGAATTAGATTTTACCCAAGAAGGTCATTATACTGACCAATTACGCTATAATTTAACCCAGAGTCGTTGGTCAGAACCCAAACAGTTAGTTATTCCTAAAATTTATTGGCACTTAACTAATTCCAAGCTATTAGTGTTAGAATGGTTAGAAGGAAAACAAATTTTAGAGGCCGATGTTTCTAGGCCAGCAACCGAGCAAGCAATTTCCCAAAGAAAAAGCGAAATAACTAGGATTTTGTTTCGGTCATTTTTTCAACAAATTTATATTGATGGCTTCTTTCATGCCGATCCCCATCCGGGTAATATTTTCTATCTTGATGATGGTAGAGTGGCTTTAATTGACTGTGGTATGGTGGGCAGATTAGACCCACAAACTCAACAAATTTTAACAGAATTGTTATTGGCAATTGTTGACTTAGATGCCAAAAGATGCAGTCAACTAACTATTAAACTGTCCGAGTCAGTGGTGCCGATTACTTTAGTACAATTAGAGGTGGATTATGAGCGGATGTTGCGAAAATATTATAACCTCAATTTAAATCAAATTAACTTTAGTGAGGTGGTTTATGAACTTTTGCAAATTGCCCGTCGCAATAGAATTAAACTTCCGGGTAATTTAGGTTTATTTGCCAAAAGTCTCGCTAATCTAGAAGGAACTGCCCGAAAATTTAATCCTGATATTAATATCCTGGAAGAAGTCAAACCGCTATTAACTAATATTCTTGAACAACAGTTAATCGGTAGCACTCCCCTACAAACTGCCCTAAGAACAGTTTTAGACTTGAAATCTTTTTCCCTGAAATATCCCCGTCAAATTGAAGTTTTACTAGATGGTTTAACCTCGGAAACTTTAAATGTTAATCTGAAAATTCGCGACTTAGATAATCTCCGTCGCAGTTTAGATAATTCCGCCAATCGACTAGCTTTTAGTGTGATTATTGGTTCCTTAATTATCGGGGCCGCCATTGTCACAGCCAGCACCCAATCTCGGCAATTAACTATTATCAGTACCGTATTATTTGCTACAGCTAGTTTAATCGGTTTATGGTTAGTTGTCGGTATCCTGCGATCGGGTAGATTGCGCTAGAAATTATGGCGATTAAATTAAGATTTGTTGTTGTAAAAATTTCGCCCACTGACTAGCCAATTCAACTTCAGTAAAGGGAATTTTTTCAGGCGATCGCTCCTTAAAAATAAATTCTAGGCAAGGGGAACCTTGGGGGGGAAGAGCATCTAAATCCACCACTTGATTATTAACTAGCAGACGGATTTCTTTGACCTCCTCTAGGGAAAAAGTTTGTAAATTTATGACTCCCTTACGAGTTGGCTTTCCCCAAGTGATAATTTTATCTTTTTGACCTAAGACAGAATATATATCATACTTAGCTCGCTCGAAGTTTTCCGCCCATACTCGATAGATTTCCACTTTTTGGTATTCATTCCAACCACTCCAAGCCAACCAAATAAACAGAATTAATAAAGGTGTCCACAATAACCCGCGTTCCATAAACTATCGCCCCAAAATCCTGGTCAATTAATCGTATTTTATGCTAATTGGCAGCAAGGGATTATACTAGGGTTTGCGGCAAAAAGTTTTTCGGTGGTGGCAGGGTGTGGGGTGTGGGGTGTGGGGAAGGAAACCTCTTTCATCTGCGGTGGTGAAAATTTTTTCATCGGGACTGACTTGCTGATTCGGAAAAAAAAAGGGCAGACAAAAGCCCACCCTAGGATTAATGATTAGTCAATCAAACCTTAGACATCGTAGTAGAGAGAGAACTCGTAGGGGTGAGGACGTAAGCGCATCGGGTTAACTTCGTTATCGAGTTTGTAGGTGATCCAGTTTTGGATAAAGTCTTCGGTAAAGACACCAGAATCGGTCAAGAAAGCGTGATCTTTTTCGAGACTTTCCAGAGCTGCTTCTAGAGAACCGGGGGTAGAGGGTATTTTTGACAATTCTTCGGGGCTGAGTTCGTAGATATCCACATCGAGAGGTTCCCCTGGTTCGATTTGATTTTTAATTCCATCGATACCCGCACAGAGCATAGCTGCAAAAGCGAGGTAGGGGTTAGAAGTGGCATCAGGACAGCGGAATTCTAAACGCTTGGCTTTCGGGTTGCTTCCCGATAAAGGAATCCGAATCGAAGCGGAGCGATTACCTTGGGAGTAGGCCAGGTTTACAGGGGCCTCAAAACCGGGGACGAGACGCTTGTAAGAGTTGGTGGTGGGGTTAGTTAAAGCTAAGAGAGCAGGAGCGTGTCTAAGCAAACCACCGATGTAGTACAGTGCCATTTGGCTAAGTCCGGCGTATTTATCCCCAGCGAACAGGGGTTGACCATCTTTCCAGATAGACTGGTGAACGTGCATCCCGGAACCGTTATCACCAAAGATGGGTTTGGGCATAAAGGTGACGGTTTTACCGTATTTCTTGGCCACGTTCTTGATACAGTATTTGTAGGTCATCAAGTAGTCGGCAGCCCGTACTAGGGTAGAGAATTTAATCCCTAACTCGTTTTGACCACCAGTGGCGACTTCATGGTGATGTTTTTCGATGGGAACTCCGCAGTCGGCCATGGTTAAGAGCATTTCCGTGCGAATATCTTGAGAGGTATCGGTGGGACTAACGGGGAAATAACCCTGTTTGTAGGCGGGTTTATAGGCAAGATTTCCGTCTTTTTCGTCTTTACCGCTATTCCAACGACCTTCGACACTATCCATGTAGTAATAGCCTGCGTTGGCGGTTTGGTCGAAACGAGCGCTATCAAAGAGGAAAAATTCCGCTTCCGGTCCAAAAAATACGGTATCACCTAAACCGGTACTGCTAAGATAATCGATCGCTTTCTGAGCAATAGAGCGAGGATCGCGGCTATACCATTCACCGGTTCTCGGTTCTTTGATGCTACAGATCATGCTTAGGGTAGGTTCCTTGTAGAAGGGATCGATCCAAGCAGTGGTAGGATCGGGAACCATGGCCATATCGGATTCGTTAATTGCTTTCCAACCGCGAATACTGGAACCATCGAAGGCAACACCATCGCTGAAAGAGCTTTCATCGATTTGATCGTAGTAGAACGAGCAATGTTGCCAGATACCTGGCATATCAATAAATTTCAGGTCGATAATCTTAATATTGTTGTCCTGAATCATTTTCAAGACTTCTTGTGGCGTTTCGGGCATGGAAAACTCCTTTGACGTATGGATCAGTTCTTAAGCTTCTCAAAAAATCCATCCTAAACAGTCACTTTGGCCGGTTTTGTATTTTTCGATACAAAATCTTTAATCCTAGCTTGAAAAAATCTGTAATTTCCTTGTTCAGGTCGGTAATCGCTGGGAATGGCCATTTGCCTATCAGCTTCTAGCTCCTCTTGCCACACCTCAAGCAGGTTCGCTTCTGCAAACATTTGCCGTCTAAGCTAAGACGCATTTTAACCGCCTATACTCCTATAATATCTGATTGTCGCAGTTGATGCTGTTTGCGTAAAGATGCAATCGCTTGACCAAAAATATGATCATGTTTTAATTTAATCGCTGCAAACTTTTGTTTTGCTGCTGGTTCAATTACACTTAAAAAAGCCGCTATATCAAGATGAATATCCACGGCCAGCCAATGAATATAACTGCCATCTTCTGCTATAATCAACTTCTCTCTTTCTTCTAGAGGAATACGCTGTCAAGCTGCCATAGATGCCAAGGGAATTTCTAGCTCCTCGAAATCACAGCGACTGATAACTAAAGCTGTGGCGATTAAATGCTCTTGCGCTCCCCAACTCCAAGCATTAATCACCCTTGTCCGTCAAGTAAAATCTTGAGCAACTAGGGTATTTCGCAGCGTGCGTAAATTAGCCCGTTTAAATAGTTGCGGCAACCAGATAGCATCAATGTCTTCTCGAATAAAAAGGCCTCGCAGATGATGTTTATCATTAGCGGTTCTGGCCATATCTGCCACGGACTTTAAACCGGTCAAAGAAGTACAAATCAAGATGTTTTTCAGGGAATCAATATTCTTTAAATCCAGTCAGCAAAGAATCTGCACAGATTTAGAATCTTGCCAGAAATTATCACTTTCTTAATCCTCAATTATCACAGTAATTTCTGGCTTATTTAACATGATTAATTCTCCCTGGTACAGACCTTTGCCTCCCCTTCAATCAGGAGCGCAGAACGATTCGCTAAAACGTGGTCGAGGATTGGCTTTTTTTCCCCACTAGATATTTGGGCATTGGCGGGCTATTTAACCTGAAAATTTAGACCATTTTCTTGATTACAAAGTAAGAAAAAAACTCTAATACCAAATCTGTTTTTAATAGTATGATTAACTTCCAATCGAACTTTAAAAACCCGCTCCCCACTTCCTACTTCCCACTTCCCACTTCCTATTCCCCGCTCTCTTGCCCAAATGCTCACCTCGCCTACCTCAACCCTGGCCACTTAATGCTGTTATACACCTAACCAGACATTTTAGCCTGAAATTCTGAAATATAGCGTTTCCTAAGCTAGTGAGGTACACCTGTTTTTCTTCCCCTTTGCCTTTTGCCTCTTGCCTTTTGCCTAAAACCCATAACTTTTGTACCTCAGCAGACTGAAAAACGCTATGTTAGATTAGAAAGAGTCCTTTTTTTAGAGATATTTAACCCTGATGGTCTGGCCTTTTAAACCGAAAACCCACAAACAAATCGCTCGAATAGAAATTACAGGTGCAATTGCCTCCGATACCCGCAAAAGAGTCTTAAAAGCCCTAGAAATCGTCAAAGAAAGGCAATATCCCGCCCTACTTCTCCGAATTGACTCCCCCGGGGGAACCGTGGGGGATTCCCAAGAAATTTATGAAGCATTGAAGCGGTTACAAAAAAACACGAAAATAATCGCTAGTTTTGGCAATATTTCCGCCTCTGGCGGCGTTTATATCGCTATGGGGGCTAATTATATTATGGCTAACCCCAGCACGATTACTGGCTCGATCGGTGTTATCCTGAGAGGGAACAATCTGGAAAGATTGTTGGATAAGGTGGGAGTTTCGTTTAAAGTGATTAAATCTGGCCCTTATAAAGATATTCTCTCCTTCGATCGAGAATTAACTGATGAAGAAGAAAGAATTCTCCAGGATATGATCGATACCAGTTATCAGCAATTTCTGCAAACCGTCGCCGGAGCTAGAAATTTAGATGTCAATCAAGTGAAAAGTTTTGCCGATGGGCGCATTTTTACTGGTCAACAGGCTTTAGAATTAGGAGTGGTCGATCGCCTGGGAACCGAGGAAGATGCCCGACTTTGGGCGCTAGAATTGGCAGGATTACCCCCAGATAAAACTAAATGTCAGACTATCGAAGAACCGAAACCCCTCCTCAGTCGTCTGACGGGCAATCGTTCCCAAATACCCCTAGGATTACAAAAAACCCTACAGCGTCTAGAATTTGAATTGGAAGTTAACGGACAACTCTTGTGGTTATACCGACCCTGATGGCCAGATTAAAGTCGAGAAAAAGGGCGCGTTAACCCCTAAAATTGACTCATCAGGATTAGCGGAGGATGACAATCGTGCAGTGGAAGGTTCGAGCCATTCGGGGAGCGACGACAGTAACGGCTAATACTATTGAAGCTATACGAGAAGCAGTAACAGAACTCCTCGAAGCGATCGAAATCCACAATAGTCTCGATCCCGATGATATTGTTAGTATTATCTTTACGGCAACTCAGGATTTAGACGCGATTTTCCCCGCTGCTATCGCTCGCGAACGTCCCCATTGGCAAAATGTCCCCCTCCTCGATGTGCAACAGATGCACGTCGCTGGTAGTCTGGAAAAGTGTATTCGGGTAATTCTCCACGTTAATACTCCCAAACTGCCAAGCGAAATGCAGCACGTCTATCTGCAAGGGGCGAAAAATCTTCGCCCCGATTGGCAGATTTCTCCAGTAACTATTAATCGCTAAAATCTTCGATAACCTCTTCCCGCATTTTCTATTAAGTTTATCGATTTCTCACTCAGGGAAAAACTGGCCGCAAAAATCATTAAATTTACCTTTGGGGCCGAGAAAAATTATCAGTTATCAGTTATCAGTAAACAGTTATCAGTGAATAATCTCACTTAATAAACTCATAACCTCAAAACTGAATCGCGAGGCAGATCGATGAAGGATTGCTTATCAACCCCAACTTTTTTAACTGACTAAATCCCCATTTCCGACAGCCAACTCAAAATTAATTGATTAACTTTTTCGGGATGTTCATCGTGGGGACAGTGACCGGCTTTGGCAATCGGATAAAATTGGGTATTATTTCCCATTTTAGCTCTTTCTTGGTAAATTACCGAACCGGCGATCGGTGTCCAAGGGTCATCCTCTCCCCAGAGTACCAATAAAGGGCGATCGATTTGCGGTAATAATTCCTGGGTCGATGGTCCGGGGGGTGCTGTCAACACCGATGCAAACACTCCCCACGCACCCGCATCACAGGAGGGTTGATAGAGAATTTCGACTAATTCCTCGGTAATCGCGGTATGATCCCGATAAACCTGTTTTAAGGTGTTCCGGATGCGATTTTTCTGCCTTACCTGTTCAAAAATAAACTTTCCTGTCACGGGAGAACTAACTAAACCGGTAAAGGCAGCCATGATTAAACGCAAAGGGAAATTTAATTCTTCGGGACGATGGTTTAATCCTCCGGCACAGTTAATAATTACTCCTCCAGCAGTGATTTCGGGAGATTCTGCCATCAGCATTAAGGTAATCAGTCCCCCGATGGAATTACCGACAAATACCGCCGGTCTTGCCATTTTTTCCCTGCAAAAGTCCTGTATTTGCCGCTGCCAAAGGTTGAGACTATAATCTAAAGCGGGCTTATCCGCACCCCCAAATCCCAAAAGATCTAGGGCATAGACTTGATAGCCATTTTCCGCTAAAACGGGGATATTTTTGCGCCAATGACCGATAGATGCCCCAAAACCGTGAATTAATACTAGGGGTTGTCCTTCTCCCCGCACGGTGTAGGGGATGGTGTGACCTTGCCATGTCCAAGACAATTGCTCTAAGCTAGTCCCAGTGATCGGAGATTGTAGTGCCATTGTATGAAGTTTTATTAAGTGATAGGTAAATTATAGAGTAAAAATCAGTCGAGAATTTATGCCACAACGCCAGACTTTTACCAATAACTCGATGGAAATTTCCTATTTACAATGGAGCGATCGAGGTATGCCTCTATTATTATTGCACGGCATGGCGGATCACGCTTTGGTTTGGTCAAGCTTGGGCGATTATTTAAGCTCAAATTATCAAGTTATTGCCCCAGATTTGCGGGGACATGGGGAAAGCGGTAAACCGGCAACCGGTTATCACTTTCAGGATTATATCGGCGATTTAAGGGCTTTAATTAATCATTTAGGTTGGACGCAAGCACATATTTTAGGTCATTCTTGGAGTGCTAAAATAGCGGCAATTTGGGCAACTCAACAGCCGGAAGTATTTAAGAGTTTAATTTTAGTCGATCCCTTTTTTATCGATAAAATGCCTAGTTGGATTAGGATAACTTTTCCAATTCTCTATCAAGTTTTGCCCTTTTTAAAGATTACTCGCTCCTTTGATAGTTATCAGAGCATAGAGGCGATCGCTCGTCAATTAAAACAATATAAAGGTTGGTCAAATCTACAGCAAGAGGTGTTTAAAAATGCCATCGAACAAAAAGCTGATGGCAGTTGGAGCGGTAAATTCACTTTATCGGCACGCGGGGAAATTTTTGAGGATGTCATGGGGTTTGCCGGATTAACTAAAACTTTAGATATTCCCAGTTTATTAATCCTTCCCCAACAGGGATTAAATCGCACTGCTTGGCAAATTCAATCTTATAAAAAGTATTTAACTTCTCTAGAGATTAAAAAGATACCGGGTAATCATTGGGCATTTTTAGGGGAACCTGAAAGTTTTAATCAAGCGGTGGCCGAGTTTTTATCTGTTCAGGAAATTGTCTGATTAGCGGAGAGAACGAATCTGCAATTGGTAATAATCCTCGTCTAAACCTTGATTCTGCTTGTTATTAACCGAATTAAGCTGTTTTTGTAGTGCCAAAATGCGATCACTTGTAGCCGGATGGGTGCTGAGAATTGTCGGGGTAGAACCCCCCTGTTGTGCTAATTTTCCCATCAAGGAGATCATCGCCTTGGCTGCATAACCAGCCTCAGCTAGATTGTTTAAACCCAGTCGGTCCGCTTCTAATTCATCCTTGCGACTATTGGGCAGATTATAGGCGAGATTGACTCCCAATTGTACCCAAGTTTTTGTGTCCAATCCCGCCGCGCTGAGAAGTCCTTGGGCGAGGGCAGTATTGCTTGACATACTCCCACCGTCAAGCTACGCTGTGACGGGGGATTCTTTCCACATCGCTGTTAGAAATTCCTTGTTCAACGAGACGACTTAGATTCTCAATGTCTCCACTGAAACCCCAGAGGGCAGACTCTCCCAAGGCGTTTGGGTCGGTTTCTGTTTGCCCAACAGTACCGT
>NZ_SFBZ01000261.1:0-18737 GCF_007095495.1 Microcystis sp. M_QC_C_20170808_M9Col
ATTATTAGCGATTGAAGCTCGTGTAGTTATCGCTTCGGTTGAAACCTACCTCAAATATGCTGAAGCCGTTGGTCTGACTCAATCTGCAGCGGTTCCTGCTTAAGGATTGATCCCAGATTTTCCTATCTGCTGAGTGAAAACCCGACTGGGTTTTCCAGATCCTCGGCTTTTCTTTAAATCCCTATTGAGTCTAGTTACCCCTCTCTTGGGGCGCAATAGTCTATAATTGATAGAGTTGGCACGGCAACGGATAGCTAAGACAAAGCTAGACGCAGACAAATTGTTTTTGTCACCGTGATTTTGTCCCTTGTAGCTAGGTTTACCCCCAATCACCAGAATGTAAAGCTGACTATTTTTCTGAGTAGAAAGCCATTTTGGGGGTGGGAGGTTGCGCCCCTCAGTCTGGGGTAGTCCCCTACCTCAACTTTGGGATGATAAGAAAAGTCGAAATCTGCTGTCTCTCCCCCCAGTCTCCGTGAAGGTTTTTCTAACGGGTGATTGGGTCAAATCCATTCCATAGTATTTAGTAATTGAGGACAACCCCATGCCTGCTCTCATGGAACAGTTCCGCCAGGAGCGTTTATCGATTGCTGAAGAAGTAGCTAAACTCTCGCGAGAAGTACAATCTTTTCTGTTGGATGTCAAAACTGAAAGACAAAAACAAGCGCAAGAACAGGCAGCTGCTTTGCGCCAATCTTTCCAAAAAGTTCAACAGGAAAGCCACTTGTTCTTAACAGCTACCCAAAAACAGCGTTTAGCTCAAGCGGAAAAGCAAAAAGAGGATTTACGTCAATTTCAAGAACAACGTTTAGCGGAAGCCAAACGGCTAGACAACGACTTACGTCAACAGCGTCTAGATCGAGCTAAACAGCTGAAAGAGGATTTAAGTCAATTCCAAGAACAACGTTTAGCAGCAGCAAAACAGCTGGAGAACGACTTACGTCAACAGCATCTAGATCGAGCTAAACAGCTGAAAGAGGATTTAAGTCAATTCCAAGAACAGCGTTTAGCGGCAGCGAAACAGCTAGAGGACGAGTTACGCCAACTTCATCTAGATCGAGCTAAACAGGTGAAGGATGATTTAAGTCAATTTCAAGAACGACGTTTAGCTGAAGCGAAACAGCTAAAAGACGAATTGCGTCAATTTCGTCAAGATTTGTCTATCTACGTTTTTGG
This sequence comes from Microcystis sp. M_QC_C_20170808_M9Col, assembly GCF_007095495.1. Lineage (NCBI taxonomy): Bacteria > Bacillati > Cyanobacteriota > Cyanophyceae > Chroococcales > Microcystaceae > Microcystis > Microcystis sp. M_QC_C_20170808_M9Col. The sequence continues at coordinate 1,177 of NZ_SFBZ01000261.1, forward strand.
CAAATAAATCTCTAGGTTAATTCCAACCCACTTAAGCCTAGGGCTAGAGTAAAAACCCTCTAGTCCCTTTTCCTGGCTAAACTAGAGGACTATCTGAAAATACAACAATAAGCCTTTGGTTTTAAACCTAGCTAGTCCTGCCTTTTTAAGTTTCTAGACTCAACGTAGGAGTGGTGGGTTCCTGTTTAGGCGGACTTAGGGTTATGATAAATTAAGAAGTATTATAAAACTTCACTTAGTTTATAGTTAATGTTGTCATTATTAGTCTTTTATTGACAAAGGAGGTAAGGGAAAAGGACTGCATCTGGGCTTGTCATTGTTTAAGTCTTGAAAAGTAATCTAGACAAGAATTTTAGACCCTTAGTCCCTTGACTAATGAATATCCTGAAATACCTTCAGAATCAAGGTTCTAGATCTAATTGATGACAGTTCCTAATTTTTTGTGATATTATTATGAGGTAAGCCTTAAAAGCCAAAGACGATTAAACTTGCCGTAAAATTCGGGTAACACAAGCGTCCTTGCCTACTCGGTTATTAAGGGGAAACCTGAACCAGCAGTTGTTAGCTCAAGAACACCCGTACGCTTCAGGCGGGGATTATCAATGGTATTTACTAGATTTCAACTATGACAGTTACTGAAACTCAAACAAGAAGAGCCGTCCTCAGCCTCCGCCCCGGTCAATTTGTTGTTACGCCTTCGATTGATCAAATTGCCACCCGCGCCTTACGTTATCTAAACTCTGGTTTTTCCATTCATCTATGTGGCCCAGCAGGAACGGGAAAAACCACCTTGGCAATGCACTTGGCCAATTGTTTAGCCAGACCTGTGATGCTAATCTTTGGCGATGATGACTTTACCAGTTCCGATTTAATTGGTAGCCAGTCTGGTTATACCCATAAAAAACTGATGGATAACTATATCCACAGCGTTCTCAAAGTTGAAGACGAGCTAAAACACAATTGGGTGGATTCTCGCTTAACAATGGCCTGTCGCGAGGGGTTTACCCTAGTTTATGATGAGTTCAATCGTTCTCGACCTGAGGTCAACAACGTTTTACTCTCTGCCTTGGAAGAAAAAATTCTCACCCTGCCGCCCACTAGCCATCAACCCGATTACCTACAAGTCAATTCTCAGTTTCGGGCAATTTTCACCTCCAACCCAGAAGAATACTGTGGGGTTCATGCCACCCAAGATGCTTTAATGGATCGGTTGGTAACTATCAATATGCCTGAACCGGACCAACTAACTCAGACAGAAATTCTTGCTCAAAAAACGGGGATTGGTCGAGAAGATGCTTTATTTATTGTCAACCTCGTCAAAACCTTTCGTGTGAAAACTGCGACTGAAAAAACGTCGGGTTTGCGCTCTTGTTTAATGATTGCTAAAGTCTGCGCCTCTCACGATATTGCGGCCAACTCCGCTGACTCGGACTTCCGTGATATCTGCGCCGATGTTCTTTTGTCACGCACAAATTTATCTGTTGATAAGTCAAGAGCGATTTTATGGGAAATCCTCGAGGACAATCCGTTAGAATCCTTATCCTTTCTAGAGGAAGAGGAGCCTTCCGATGCCCAAGTGTCAACTTCTGAGCCTTCGACAGGAAATCAATCGTTAAAAGCCATTCAATCTTTACTGCGAGGCAACTTGCCCCAGCGAAAAGACTAATTTTATACTCTTATTGAGTGAAACCAACCGTGACTTCTTCCACTTTTGCTGGCTCGCTCAAAAACCAGTCAAGCAACTCCCTAAAAACAGCAACTCAAGGTTCGAGTTTAGCGGATATACTCGAACGAGTTTTAGATAAAGGAATTGTAATTGCCGGCGATATTTCCGTTTCGATCGCCTCCACTGAACTTATAAATATCCGCATTCGTTTGTTAATTGCCTCTGTTGATAAAGCCAGGGAAATGGGGATCAACTGGTGGGAAGGAGACCCCTACCTCCATAGCCAATCCCAAGCTTTACTAGCAGAAAATCGGGAACTTTCGCTCCGACTCCAAACCCTGGAAACTGAGCTTGAAACCCTAAAATCCTTAAGCCAATTGAGTGCAATAGAGAGCCATGATACCAGTCCGAACGATGAAGCACATTCCTCAGATGCGTGAAATTCCTCACCTGAATCCTCAAAGGTTAGGAAATTTACACGAGACGATTGCCCCCCTTGATAAGGCCAGGGAAACTGCGATTAACAGCTTGCAAGGTTATCCCTACCTCCCTAGCCAAGGCCAAGCTTTATTCGCAGAAAACCTGGAACTTTCACGCCGACTTCAAACCTTAAAATCCTTAACCAAATGGAGTGTAATGGAGAGCCGTGATACCAGTCCGAACGAGCAGGCACATTCCTTATATACATTGAAATTCCTCAATTGAATCCTCAAACGGTAAAGAAGTTTACCGAAAAATTGTGTTTAAAGCCTCGCCCTTTTAGGGCGACTTTATGTTATGATCTCAAGAGTAGGGGGCCGGGTAAGCAACCGCTTAAAAAACCCAGTCATCAACCGATGAACGCACCTTGAAAACTAAAGTTATGGGGTTCTCTAGGGGAATGCTCCTATAGGTAAAAGCTCTCAGGGTCAAGTACCAGAGAAACCAATTATTTTAGAGGTTTTGAACTGTATCGTAGGGTCCCCCGAAAACAGGCTTCTGTAAGGTCGCGAAAGTCTGAGGAGAGAACCACCTCTGGGTGGGATTTCGCTAGGAATCTAATTCAAGTGGACTCGTTGAGCCAGAAATTCACAGCAGTGATGCGAGAAGAATCCACGTCCGTTTACGGCTTGGGGTATGTCAAATCATTATTTTCCCTCAGATAAAATTTCTTGGCCAAGCTCCCCACTAGAGACTCACCGTCAAAAACTGCCCATTTACCAATTCCAACCATGACACTTGCTTGCACACCTTACGATTCTGATAATCAAGCCTTGCTGACCCGTCCAGAAAGTAATAGCCAAGCTGGTTTAGCCCCTTTACTGTTAACTGTCGTGGAACTGGTACGCCAATTGCTCGAAGCCCAAATCATTCGCCGGATGGAAAAAGGGGTTCTCAGTGAGTCTGATTTAGATAGAGCCGCAGAAAGTATCCAAAAATTGCAAGAACAAATTCTCTATTTGTGTGAAATTTTTGAGGTTGAGCCAGAAGAGTTAAATGTCCACTTAGGAGAGTTTGGAACTCTTTTACCTGAAGCAGGGAGTTATTACCCGGGAGAGGAGGGTATTAAGCCTTCTGTGTTAGAATTAGTGGATCGACTCCTCAATACAGGGGTTGTTGTGGAAGGAAATGTTGATCTGGGTTTAGCTCAACTAGATTTAATTCATCTAAAGCTTCGTTTGGTTTTAACTTCTCAGCCGGTTTAATTTGGGAGAATACTGATGACAGTGGGTCTTTATTTATATGGAATATTTCCCGAACCAGTTCCTGACGGACTCGTTTTGCAAGGGATTGATAATGAGCCAGTTCACAGTGAGATGATTGAGGGTTTTAGTTTTCTCTACTCCGCTGCTCATAAAGAGAAGTATTTGGCATCCCGTCGCTATTTAATTTGCCATGAAAAAGTATTAGAAACTGTCATGGAAGCAGGGTTTACAACGTTGTTGCCCCTGCGGTTTGGCTTAGTTATCAAAACCTGGGAATCCGTCACCGAACAATTAATTAGTCCCTATAAAACCCAACTGAAAGAATTATTTGCTAAACTGTCAGGCCAACGAGAGGTTAGCATTAAGATTTTTTGGGATAATCAGTGGGAATTACAAGCGGCTTTGGAGTCTAATCCTAAGTTAAAGCAAGAACGGGATGCGATGATGGGGAAAAACTTAAATATGGAAGAAATTATCCATATAGGTCAACTCATTGAAGCCACTGTATTGCAACGGAAACAAGACATTATTCAAGTCTTTAGAGACCAATTAAATCATCGCGCCCAAGAGGTGATTGAAAGCGATCCGATGACGGATGACATGATTTACAATGCAGCTTATTTAATTCCCTGGGAGCAAGAGCCGGAATTTAGCCAAAACGTTGAAGCGATCGATCAGCAGTTTGGTGATCGCCTAAGAATTCGCTATAACAATTTAACCGCACCCTATACCTTTGCCCAACTTGTCTAAGGAGAGTATTAGTTATGTTTCTCGATCTTTTATTTCTTCCTGTTACCGGTCCTATTGGGGGTCTGATCTGGATTGGGGAGAAAATTCAAGAGCGTGCAGATATAGAATATGATGAGGCGGAAAATTTGCACAAATTGTTATTATCCTTACAACTATCTTACGATATGGGCAACATTTCTGAGGAGGAGTTTGAAATTCAGGAAGAAGAACTTTTATTAAAAATTCAAGCCTTAGAAGAAGAAGAGGCAGAAAACGAATCTGAATCTTCTCTCTAAACTTGCAATCTTTCCCACCACATAGATCATGAACAAAATCACAAATTGTAAGCTTAGTAAGGGCGGATTTGACAAGCTCAAGAACTCGTTGAAGCTTGGTCAGAACTAGCCCTTGGTTAAGCCTTAATATTCTAGGTAAAAAGTTTGGAAATTACTGGAATTATTAGAGGAGTGAGCAACAGTTTTGGGGGAATCAGGTTTTTTAGCTACACTAGGAGGGTTGGCTGTACGCAAATTTTGAATACTTTGTTCTGTAGTCTCAATTTGCTCTGTCACAAACGTGAGACGATTTTTTAATTGCTGAATCTGCCGCTCCATCATTTCTAATTTTTCTTGGATACGTTGTTTTTCAGTAATTAACTTATAAAGCTCAAGTTGGTGATCTGCTTCAGATTGTTTCCGAGGCATGGTGCTAATTTTAGATCTAATTGGTCTGGGTGGACGAGTGGTTGTCATAACAATCCCTGAATAACTTAGAATATTCTAGCATATCAACGCCCCAATATAAAAACTTGTAAAAAATCGTCAATTTTCTTTCGGTCAACCCTATGAAATTGTACAATCTATATACTTACGCTTTTTTGAAAACCCCCATAGAAAGCCTAACACTACCCGTTGGAATGGCTAACCCATTGTTACTGATAACTGTTGGCTCTCTCTCGGCGGTAGTCGAACCCGAAGTTGGTTTAGACACTTTACAAAATGATGATGAACGCTTGATTCAATCGGTTTTATGTCATGATCGAGTCATCTGTCAATTATTTCAACAAACCACTATTTTACCCTTACGTTTTGGCACATCTTTTTTAGAGACAGAAAATTTACTGACTCATCTTTGTTCTCATGGCCAAGAATATCAAGAAAAAATTGAAGAACTTGAGGGAAAAGGAGAATATCTTTTAAAATGTATTCCCCGTAAGCCAGAGGAGCCTGTACTCTTTTCTGAAAGCAAGGGCAGACAATATTTTTTAGCCAAAAAACAGCTTTATGAAGCCCAACAAGATTTTTATACTTTGCAAGGTTCAGAATGGCAAAATCTCGTGAATTTAATCACCCAAAGCTATCCATCAACGAGGATTATTACTGCTCCGGGGACAGAATCACGAATTTATCTTTTAGTTAATTTTCAAGAAGAACCTTTACTAATCGAGCAAGTCTTGCATTGGCAGAAAGCCTGCCCCCGTTGGCAATTACAATTAGGACAAGTTTCTCCCCCCTATCACTTTACTTAACTTGATTTCTCTATGACTAACTTTAACTTGGTAAATAACTCTCTAAGTCGTTATGACACTCGACATTTAGTTATGTTTAGTGGCAAAGGAGGAGTGGGAAAAACCACCCTTTCCTGTGGATTTGCTCGCCGTTGGGCTAAATTATTTCCCGAGGAACAAATCCTGTTAATCTCAACCGATCCTGCTCATTCTTTAGGGGATGTATTGCAAACAGAAGTTAGCGATCAAGCATCACCTGTAAAAGACTTACCCAACTTAAAAGTTAGGGCATTAGATGCGGAAAAATTGCTCTTAGAATTTAAAGAAAAATACGGAAAATTTTTAGAACTTTTAGTAGAACGGGGCAGTTTTGTTGAAGGAGAAGATTTAACTCCTGTTTGGGATTTAGACTGGCCAGGTTTAGATGAAATTATGGGTCTATTAGAAATTCAGCGATTACTTATTGACAATGTTGTAGATCGAATTGTTGTTGATATGGCTCCCTCTGGTCATACCTTGAATTTATTGGGGATTAAAGACTTTTTAGAGATTATTTTAAATTCTTTAGAGTTGTTTCAAGAAAAACATCGTGTTATTTCGCAAACTTTTTCAAAAACCTACAATGCCGATGATGTGGATGACTTTTTAGTCAAAACACAAGCAGAATTAACCGAAGGCAAACGAATCCTACAAGATCGGGATTTTACCCTTTGTTTAATTGTGGCAATTGCCGAACCGATGAGTTTATTAGAAACCGAACGATTACTCAATAGTTTGCATCACTTAAATATTCCCTGCGGCAGATTATTTATTAATCGCATTCTAACGGATCCTAATCAAAATTTAGATCGCTACAGTGAGCAACAGCAACTCCTCGATAAATTCCTAAAAATTCCAGGTCAAGAGACAATTTTCACCCTGCCCCAACAGGCAAAAGAACCCCTAGGAGGTGAAGCATTAGATCAGATCATGAGTCAAATTGAAATTATCGAAAAAGTAGAATTTATGGCCCCGCCTCCTATTCAATGGCCGCAAAAAATTCTGCCGAGTTTTAGTGATTTTATTGACGACAAACGCCAACTCATTATCATTGGTGGCAAGGGGGGAGTGGGAAAAACCACGGTTGCCGCAGCTATTGGTTGGGCGTTAGCTAATCGTCATCCCGAGCAAAAAATTAGAATTATTTCTATTGATCCGGCTCATTCTTTGGGAGATGCCTTTGGGACAAAGTTAGGACATCAATCCACACAATTAACTGATAATTTAAGTGGTCAAGAAGTTGATGCTAATATCGTTTTAGAAAAATTTCGGGATGATTATTTATGGGAACTGGCAGAAATGATTAGTGGTGAAGGTAAGGAAGAAGGAAACATCAAACTAGCTTATACTCCGGAAGCTTGGCGACAAATTGTAGCTCAATCTCTGCCAGGAATTGATGAAATGTTATCCCTAGTAACAGTGATGGATTTATTAGACCAGAAACAACAAGATTTGATTATTTTAGATACGGCTCCTACCGGTCATCTCCTGCGATTTTTGGAAATGCCAACGGCTTTAGGAGATTGGTTAAGTTGGATTTTTAAGCTTTGGATGAAGTATCAAAATGTCTTAGGGCGTGTAGATTTAATGGGACGGTTGCGAATCTTAAGACAACAGGTGATGTCTGCCCAGAAAAAACTCAAAGACCCCCAACATACAGAATTTATTGGAGTTTTGCAAGCCCAAGATGCCATCGTTGCCGAACAACTGCGATTGACAGCATCTTTGAAAAAAAAGGGAGTCTATCAACGTTATGTCGTGCAGAATCGTTATCACGCTAATGAGGAAATTGATTGGGATTTATTCCCAGAGCAAACTTTGATCCGCTTAGCCAGTTTACCCCGGTCAGTAGAACCTCTAGCCCGGGTAAAAGCCGCGGCAGATCTGTTATTTTAAAGGTAATTAGTCTGCTCAAGTCGGACTTCTCAACCTCATCTATTACCCAGTCCCCATCCTTCACTTGACTCAGGAGAAATTTTATGGTAGAACTATTCAAAGGCTTTGAGCAATTAGTCGAACTGGCTAAAACCTTAGAGGAAAAACTGGAAAAAGGGGAAATTAAAACCGAAGTGCAGTTTAACTCTCGTCCCTTGAGTAACATTCCCCGTTCTGGCGGTATTCCCCGTTCAGGGGGAGTTTCTCGTCCGAGCAATTCTGGCGGGGATGATTTTGAGGTCAATCGCAATCGGTCATCTCCCACTGATTCAGGGGTTGAAGACACTGTGACACCGCCCGAAGGACCGACCACGGCTTCCCTGAAAGATGTTGGTGGCTTGACGGAAGTGATTAAAGAACTCAAGGAACTAATTGCCATTCCTCTGAAACGCCCCGACTTGTTGGCCAAGTTAGGACTTGAACCCACTCGCGGCGTTCTCTTAGTCGGGCCCCCTGGAACCGGTAAAACCCTGACCGCCCGTGCTTTGGCCGAAGAACTCGGTGTTAACTATATTGCCTTAGTAGGACCAGAGGTGATCAGCAAATATTATGGGGAGGCTGAGCAAAAACTGCGGGGAATTTTTGAGAAAGCCAGTAAGAATGCGCCTTGTATCGTTTTTATTGACGAAATTGATAGCATGGCACCCGATCGCAGTAAAGTTGAAGGGGAAGTAGAAAAAAGACTGGTAGCCCAATTGCTGGGTTTAATGGATGGCTTTGCCCAAAGCCAAGGGGTGATTGTTCTAGCCGCGACAAACCGTCCCGACCATCTTGACCCTGCCCTCCGTCGTCCTGGACGGTTTGACCGAGAAGTCCTCTTTCGGGTGCCTGACCGCAAGGGCCGTTTAGAAATCCTGCAAATTCTCACCCGTTCCATGCCCTTAGATGAATCAGTTTCCTTAGCTCTGATTGCCGATAATGCGGTGGGATTTGTCGGGTCAGATTTAAAAGCCGTTTGCCAGAAAGCGGCCTATAGTGCTTTGCGGCGGCAGGTTCCTACAATTGACTCGCAAATTCCAGAAACAATGACGGTGGTCCAAGCCGACTTTTTGCAAGCCCTAAAAGAAGTTAAACCGGCGGTATTGCGGTCTGTGGAGGTGGAATCTCCCCATGTGGACTGGGACAATATTGGCGGACTTGAACAGATTAAACAAACCCTACAGGAGTCCGTGGAAGGGGCATTACTCCATCCTCAATTATATACGCAAACCAAAGCCCAAGCTCCCAAAGGTATTTTACTTTGGGGTCCCCCCGGAACGGGAAAAACCTTATTGGCCAAAGCGGTTGCATCTCAGGCGCGAGCTAATTTTATTAGTATTAATGGACCTGAGCTTTTGAGTAAATGGGTGGGTGCGAGTGAACAAGCGGTGCGTGAGTTGTTTGCCAAAGCTCGTCAGGCAGCACCTTGTGTGGTTTTTATTGATGAAATTGATACTTTAGCACCAGCAAGAGGTCGTTATAGTGGGGATTCAGGAGTGAGTGACCGGGTTGTGGGACAAATCCTCACGGAGTTAGATGGGTTGCAAACGGGGGCAACGATTTTAGTGATTGGAGCCACTAATCGCCCAGATGCGTTAGATCCAGCCTTATTGCGAGCGGGACGGTTAGATTTACAGTTAAAAGTTGATTTACCGAATGCCTCCAGTCGTTTAGCAATTCTCGGGGTTCATAATGATGAACGTCCTTTAGAGGATGTGGATTTAGGCTATTGGGCCGAGGCAACCGAAGGCTGGAATGGCGCAGATTTAGCGTTATTATGTAACCAAGCGGCACTGATGGCAATTCGTCGTTATCGCCATCAGGGAATGACTGACCCGGCTGAGATTCGCATTACAACGACTGATTTTAATCATGCTTACCAACTGTTAGTTGAACAGCGTGCCAATTGATTTTTTTTCCCCCTTGCTTTAGTAGGGGGGAGAATCTCAACTCAGGAAAACCATCCTAAAAAGGAAAATTTTCAAAAATGTCTGCAATAATGGGTCTAATACTAAATCCGGTTATTAAAAACTGATTATTTATTTCCCCTTTTGCATGAGTGCCTCTTGCATGAGTGCCTATCCTCATAAGTAGCCTATACTCAACGGATTTAGTATAACTTTGTCTTGATAATTTACAAAACGATTGGAACCTGAAGAAGAAAAATTATTACGGGGTTTAACTGACAGTGTTTCTCAAAAAACTGATGTTTACTTTTCCTCTTGTCTTCTTGTTGCTAATTGGTCTAAAATTTCGGCGTGAACTTGGCGAGTAATTGGATAAAAATAGGCAAGAATTAAGCTAATGATCAGAAAAAATGCCGGTAAAGGAGCAATTGCTAGGCGAATTGCTATTAAAGCACTATCTGGCTGCAGGGGAATTGCTTCTCCTGGGATTCTCGGTTTAAAACCCGATGTTTCTAGAGCAATACCGACAAGAAATAACCCCAAAGCTAAACCAATTTTTTGCAAAAGTACCATGAAAGCATAAAAAATACCTTCTCGACGTTTTCCTGTTTCTAATTCGTCTAATTCAATCACATCGGGAACCATTGACCAAGGAATTAAATAGGCCACAGATACGCCAAATCCCGCCAAAACTGCCAAAGCATACATTAAAGTTATTTCTCCTGGTTGGAGCAAAAATAAACCAATTTGGGCAATAATCCAGAATGTCATCCCTAAAAAATAGACTATCTTTTTGTCTAATTTCTGACTAACTGCTTGCCAGAAAAATAACATCACTAAAGCTGTTCCCTGTACTGCCAAAGCGACTAAACCCGATTCTGCTTCCGATAGTCTCATGTAGCTGACGACGTAGTAAACCAAAATCGAGGCGGTTAATTGTACTCCTAACCAAGCACAAAGATAGATGCCAATAACGTATAAAAAGGGACGATTACCAAAAACTATTTTTAATTGTTCTTTCAGGGGAATAGTTTCGGTATTATTATCCGCTTCTCTCTGTTTAATTGCCGCGCTATCCTTGAGATGATTTTCAGTTTTGCCATAGTAAAGGGTTAACCCCGAAACTATCCCTTCTATTCCTAATAAAATTGTGGAAATAGCGATAAAGTCTCTGGGATTTACCCCAATTTTTCCTAGTCCATAGACCGAGGAAAGCCCACCGATAACTATAAAAGCAATTGCCAAAACTTTTTTCTGGGGAGAATTGAGAATCGCTTTTGCTCCTCGTTCTTGTAAAGCTAAAGCGCACCAAATAACTGCTATAATCGACATTAAAGCACAAACTACACCTAACAATAAAAAAGCTTGATGGAGATCGTTGGCATAGGACGATGAGACGATAATATAGAGAATTAATGAGAGAATGCTGCCCCCGATGGAAAAGGCAAAACGAAAACTATTTAAGCGGGTTCTCTCATTATAATCATAAGTTAATTCAGGGGTGAGTGCCTGGTAGGGAAGATTGACTACTGTATAGGTTAAATTAAAGATAATACCGATAAAAATATAATATAAAAATAGCCATAATTGGTTATTAGTCGGGATTAACCACAGTAAAAAATAGCTAATTCCGAAGGGAATCGACCCCAATAACATCCATGGTAAGCGACGACCCCAGATAGTACGGGTTCGATCGCTCCACATTCCAATAATCGGATCGTTAATAGCATCAAAAATTCTCACCACCATCAGCACACTACCAGCTAATCCTGCTGGTAATCCTGCCACATCAGTGAGAAAAAATAGCAGGTAAAATACCGAGATATTAGCAGTGATAGCCGGTCCCAAATCCCCCGCACCATAGGCGATTTTTGTGGTTAAATTGAGTCTTTCAGAAGTCAAATGAGCCATAAAAGCAATTATAGAGACTAAAATAAGCTTAACTGTTCTGGGGACATTTGTAACCTTTGTCAGAGCAGTTGAGGAACTTTTATTTTTTTTGTCTCTAGTAATTCCTGAAAATATCTAGCGTTAAAAAGGGAAGATTCCCCGATGACACAAGGGACAAAGAAATAGCTTGATCTTTGGCATCCCGGAAAATTCTGACTATTTCCCCGTCCTTCACTTTTTATCTATCGCCTTGACCAGCATTATGAGCTAAACTGACTAATATCAGTTATTTTAGCTATCAGCATCGGAATTCCCCTTATTCTGGCAGTTAAACTCAAGAAGAGCCACCAGATTGTTCTTTTTCGGACTGTTAGCGGTTAGGAGCTATTACTGGGGAGACGATCGAAATAGATCAAGAAAGTGTGATAGTACAGATAAGAGATCGGGGAAAATTTTTTCGCCAAACCTAAAACTTTTTGACGCTGACGTTCTATGATGCCTCATATCTTCCTATTTTTAGAGATTTTTTCCCAAGAAGGCGGTATTCAATCATATATCAAGGATGTCCTGCAAGCTTATCTCACTTTGCCCGATTGCGAGGCGGCCGAGGTTTTTTTACTGCGGGATGCCCCTGATTGTCCTAATCCTTTCAAAAATCAAGGTATTACCTTTCATTACCTGAAAAATAACTCAGCAACTCTCGGACGCATTCAATTAGCCCTTAAGTTTCTAGTTTCTCTCCTCTGGAAACGTCCCCAACGGGTTTTTTGTGGTCATATAAATTTAGCCCCCCTCACCCGTCTTTACTGTCAAGCTTTAGGCATACCCTACACCGTCCTCACCTACGGCAATGAAGTCTGGGAACCTTTACCAAATTCCCAAAAACAGGCCCTGCAAGCGGCCACATCGATCTGGACAATTAGCCGTTACACTCGCGATCTTATGTGTAAGGCTAACGCTATCGATCCCAAAAAAGTAGCAATTCTCCCCTGTGTGGTGGATGAAGAAAAGTTTAATTTAGGCGAAAAGTCCTTGACATTAATCAAAAAATATGATATGGAAAATGCCAAAGTTTTATTAACAGTGGCCCGGTTGTGGTCGGGGGATATCCATAAAGGGGTAGATGTTACCATTCGGGCCCTGCCGACAATTCTAGAGACTTATCCCGAAGTAAAATATCTAGTCATCGGACGAGGGGACGATCTACCAAGGTTAGAAGCTTTAACCAAGCAGTTAGGAGTGGATAAACAGGTAATTTTCGCGGGTTTTGTCCCGACGGAGGAATTAGCCGACCATTATCGTTTAGCCAATGCTTACGTTATGCCCTCCCGGGAAGGATTCGGGATTGTTTACCTAGAAGCGATGGCCTGTGGTATTCCCGTGATTTCTGGAGATGAGGACGGTTCAGCAGAGCCGCTGCAGGATGGTTTAGTGGGGTGGCGCGTTCCCTATCGAGATGCCGAAAAGGTGGCCCAAGCTTGTCTAGAAATTTTTCCAGGTCAGGATCAACGTTGTCACCCGCAATGGTTGCATCAACAAACTGTAACTAAATTCGGCAAAAAGACTTTACAAGCAAAATTACGGCAGTTAATCTAATTATAACTTCATTGGGCATCGTCTCCCGAATAGCGGCCACTGACTAGCCAAAACCACAACTTTGTCACTCATTATTAAGATAACTGTTATACTCCTCTATGGCTTCCCCAAAAGATTTTATTAGTCCGGTCAATTCTGGTCAAAAGTTGGTCTATCCTTTTCGCAACTATCTTAACTATCTTCACGACAAATACTCTGATTTACAGACGGGTAAGATCGCTGATTATATTCCGGAATTAGCCCTAGCAGCTCCACAATGGTTTGGTATTTCGGTAATTACCACTGACGGTCAGATTTTTGAGGTGGGAGACTGTCGGCAAACCTTTACAGTACAATCGATTTCTAAAGCTTTTGTCTTTGGATTAGCTCTAGAAGATCACGGAAGGGAATACGTTAACAGTAAAGTCGGTGTTGAACCCACGGGGGAAGCTTTTAACTCGATTATTCTCGATGAAAAAACCAATCGTCCCTATAATCCTATGGTCAATGCTGGTGCGATCGCTACCACGGATTTAATCACCGGACAGAATGCCACGGAAAGGCTAAAACGTATTTTAGAAATGTTTAAACGCTATACGGGTAGAGATCACGAGATTAATGTCCCCGTTTTTCTCTCGGAAAAATCCACCGGCAATCGTAATCGGGCCATGGCCTATCTGATGCTAAATTTTGGCATGGTTAGCGATAAAATTGAAGAAACCCTCGACCTTTACTGTCAACAATGCGCCATCCTCGTCCATGCTCACGATTTAGCCCTGATGGCCGCTACTTTGGCTAATGGAGGTGTCAACCCAATCACAGGAATACGGGCGATCGATGAACACTACGTTCAAGATGTGATCAGTGTTATGCTTACCTGTGGAATGTATGACGCTTCGGGAGAATGGGCCTATCGGGTAGGATTACCGGCAAAAAGCGGTGTCGGGGGCGGAATTACGGCAGTAGTTCCCCATCAGTTGGGAATTGGAACTTTTTCGCCCCTTTTAGATGAAAAAGGCAACAGTATCAGAGGAGTGAAAATTTGTCAAGATATTTCAGAGGATTTTGGTTTACATTTATTTAATGTGGCCAAACCAGAACGAGATTTAAAAACATGGCTTGAAGGCAATAGTTGATACCACCCCCTACTTCCCACTCCCCACTCTTCCATGGCTTTTAAACAGGATTTAGTCTGATAAGTAGGGAGGCACAATTATTTGTAGGATGGGTTAGCGGTAGCGTAACCCATGCGGGCGTTGGGTTTCATGCTTCAACCCAACCTACGTTCTCCTTACCCCACAGTTAACTTTACTTTTGTCCTGAAAATCGATAAAACCCCACACCCCACCTGCCCCCCCGATGTCGGGGGGGTTGGGGGGGGCCACACCCTGCCCCCAGGAAAAACTTTTTGCCGCAAACCCTACTTAACTGTCCTTGACAAGAGCGCCTACCGACCCTAAAAAATTAATTTGGCCAGAGGTCTGTGGAAAAAATGTCATAAACCCCTTGACAAAAGCAGCGGATTGTGTGTAATATAAATATCGTGTGAGGAGTATAAGTTCAGCACGAGAGGAACCTTTGGGGTCGAAACACGGCAAGACTCCCAGAGGTTCTTCTTTTTCACTCCCTTATTGGCTCAAAGTCAGCAATAAAATCAGGTTTTGCCCGATCGCTAGTTTTTTCTCAAGTTATCCCTTCTAGGTCTGTTTTTGCTTGCCAAGAGCAACAGGTCAAAATTTTTGCCGAAGAAACTGCACAAGAGAAGTGTAATTCCTCGTAAAATTGGGAATTAAGTACAGGGGCAATCCTATGGTAGATAAAAATAACGGTAACGGCGGCTTATTCGTCGTCGGGGTTTTATTGGGCAGTGCGATCGGGGCAGTGGCGGGTTTATTAGTAGCGCCGAGATCTGGAAAAGAAACCCGTCGAATTCTGCAAAAATCCGCCAGGGCTTTGCCTGAATTAGCCGAAGATCTGACCACGACGATGCAATTGCAGGCCGATCGCCTATCGGAATCGGCCCGGCGTAATTGGGATGATACTTTAATTAGATTAAAAGAGGCGGTGACAGCCGGAATCGAAGCTAGTCAAAGTCTAGCCACGGAGAATCCTTTCCCCGACTCGGAAGAATCCCCCCAAGGCGATAATCATCACTCGAATGACCATTAAATGACCGAACCTATTTTCTGGCTAGGATGTTCTTTACTGCTAGTCGCCGTTAGTTTAACGGCGGTTTTCATCACTGCTTTGCCTGCCCTGCAAGAGTTAGCCCGGGCAGCCCGCAGTGCCGAAAAATTATTCGATACCCTCCATCGGGAATTTCCCCCGACTCTAGAAGCAATTCGCCTGACAGGGGCAGAAATCAGCGAATTAACCGAAAATATCGATGAAGGGGTCAAAAGTACCCGCCAAGTTGTCCAGGGAGTTGATCGCAGTCTCGGTAGTGCTAAAGCTGGTCTTAGCAAGCTCGATCGTGGCAGCCGTCGCCTCTTGATCGGTTTTAAAGTCGCTTGGAATACTTGGAAACGCAGTTAAGCAGATGGGGAAGTGGGAAGTGGGAAATGGGGAAATGGGGAAATGGGGGAGTGGGGAGATAGGGCAATTTCAACTAATACCCCCAAACCCTCAAACCCCAACTCCCTAAAACCCCAACTCTCAACTCCTGACTCCTGATAACCGACTCCTGATGACCGACTCCTGATAACTGGGTGACTAAAGTTGAGAATTCCCTTAAGATAAAGTAAATAAGTGTAAAGAAACTGAAAGTTAGCCTACACCCTTGCTGAAAAAATTCTCATTGTCTAGAAGTGCTATGCTCAATCGTTTTTGCCGAGGAATCTCGATCGCTCTTGTCATTGGTGTCATTAGCTGTCTGGGTTGGATTATCTGCCCAAATCAAGCTCTAGCGGTGAATAATCCCGAATTACTGCCCAATCAAGCCACTCCGATCGTTGATTTAGCCAATTATCTACCCGCAAAACAGGAAGAAGCATTGATCCGAGATATCGAGACATTTCAAGGGGAAACCGGCTGGAAAATGCGAGTTTTAACCCAATATGACCGCAGCCCCGGCCGGGCCGTGATTAATTTCTGGGGATTGGATGATAAAAGTATTCTCCTAGTGGCCGATGGTCGCGGCGGTAATCTACTATCTTTTAGTATTGGTGATGCCGTCTATGAATTTTTACCCCGCACTTTTTGGATCGAATTACAGGCCCGTTTCGGTAATATGTATTTTGTCCGGGAAAATGGCGAAAATAATGCGATCGTACAATCTTTAGACACGGTAAAAGGCTGTTTAGTTAAGGGTGGTTGTGCGGTGGTCCCCGGTTTACCGAGGGAACAGTGGATTTTAACTTTAATTACCTCAATTGTCGGCGGTTTAGTCTTCGGTTTTGCCGGTATTCCCCGCAAAGAAGGACAGGTTTTCGCTTGGCAATGGGTTTTAATTGTCTCTCCCCTCTGGTTTATCCTCTTTGTTGCTTTTGGCATCGGACCGGTGGTTACTCGCACCAGTGAATTACTGCCCCTTTTCCGCAATTTAATCGGGTTTGCCCTCGGGGTTTTAGTCGCCTATCTTTCCCCTCGTTTTAATTCCCTCAACGCCTCAAAAACCTAAAAATTAGGGGCTTTTCAGTGATCAGTAATCAGTAAACAGTGAAAAGAAAGTAGCGAAGTTTTTACCTATAACCGATAGCTGACGGCAGCCCCTCATGGTTCGATCGATCTAGCTCTGTTACAATTGGAAAAATTGTGGAGTGAGTGAGATAACGTTTATGTGGGTCAATACTCAAAGTGAGATTATTAGTAAGGTTTTGCCGCCAGCAGTACGTCTGTTCTTAAGAACGCAAGTAGAACAGATAGAAGATTTAGAAATGCAGCTGCAAGGTCATGATCGGCAAATTTTGCGCGGTTATATCCCCGGGGTATTTTTAGCCGTAGGAAAAGCGATTTATCAGGGTTTACATCTAGGTAAAGCGCAATTAAGAGGGGAAAATATTCGTCTTAATATCGGGCAGGTTTTGCGAGGGAAACCCCTAAAAATTTTGGAACCTATTCGGGTTAGCGGTGAGGTGGAAATTAACGAGCAGGATTTAAATAATTCGATCGCCTCGACTATTTTGGTTAATGCTTTGGCGGATTTACTAATTTTTTCCCTAGAAAATAACGGAATTGTTAACGCCAGAGAAATTATCTCACAACAGCGTTTTAACTGGAAAAATGTTCTCTTAAATCAGGGTTATTTCTCTCTTCTCGGCCATAGAGAAACAGGTGCGGAAGTAATTTTTACTGCTGATATTACCTTAAAAGATGCCCGCACTTTAGGGATTAGTCCCCGACAATGGCAAGGTTTAGCCCCAGATTTATCTATTGATTTGCAACCCTTTACCGTCGATTTAGGCAAAGATGTGGAGATTAAATCTTTTATTCTCGACGATCAAACTCTTTTCTGTCAGGGAAGTTTTTTGATTTTACCTTAAAAATAAACGGGATGATTCCGGTGGGTTAACTTAGTTTAACCCACCTAATTAGGGCTTGCTGAATAAATCTAAAAACCTTACAGGAAAGGGCTTTTAGCTTGATTGAGAGCTTCCCAAATGCACTTAAATCTGCTAGAATCTCTTAAAACCCTTGCATCACCCTTGCAT
>NZ_SFBZ01000262.1:0-27676 GCF_007095495.1 Microcystis sp. M_QC_C_20170808_M9Col
ACTTAAACTAATAAAACGGAGAGGCTATGGCTTTAGAAACTTTCGGAATTTTTGGGTTAGAAGTATGTTATCTTGGCATCTTGTATGTTGATTTAGCATAAAGGGTAACGAAGAGCCAGGTATAGGAGAGTAGGGAGATGGGGTAATGGGGAGTTTTTTGCTGTGAACAGTGAACAGTAAACAGTAATCAGTGAACTGATTACTGTTTACTGATAGCTAAAAAAATCTTTAAACTTCTAATAAATTTTCTAGGCGATCAAGAACTATATCGGTGATACACTTAATCCGGTATAAACAGGCTTTAGTGTCTGTGGAGTTGAAAGTGCCATTTTCCCAATATTTGTTACTACCGGCACCACCCCCACAAACCCCAAAATAATCGCATTTTTGCCGACATAAATCGACTCCACCGCGCATATCAGCGTAAATTTGTTGAAATTTCTCGGTTTCACAGATAGATTCTAGGGAATCGCTCAAAACATTACCAAAGATAAAATCACCGTAGGGTTGGGTTTTAATCGATAGTAATTCCGGATCAAAGGTGGAAAAATTACCTTGATTATCAAAATTGACAATCATAAAAGGTCGATTCATATCGGTATTTTCTAAGCGTTCATCGGCATAAATCAAACTACAGATCGATTCAAATTCTCGCAGCTTAAATTCTCCTTGTTTGGCCGTGACTAACTCCCAAAATCTGGCAATAAACTGGCGATAACGTTGTTCAATACCTAATTTATCTAAGGAAGATTGTGAATGAATACCCTCGGTTTCTTCCATATTAAAAGCCACATCGGTAAGGCCATGATCCCAAAAAAAGTTAAAAATTTCGTCGGGATAGTCGAGAGAATCTTCTGTTAAAACAGCGATGATACTGACATCAATTTCATGTTTTTGCAAGAAAGAAATCCCCCGCATTGTAGCAGCATGACTGCCAGTTCCCTTGCGGTTTTGCCGGTGGATGTCGTGAATAAAGGCCGGTCCATCAAGACTGACTCCCACATAAACATCATGCTTTTTAAATAATTGACACCAAGCATCGTTAATATAAGTGGCATTAGTTTGTACCGAATGACGAAAACAGTAACCCTGCTGATTATATTTCTCGCTAACTTCCGCAATTTTGGCGAAAGCACTTTCATAAAAACTGATGGGAACTGCTAAGGGTTCGCCGGCGTGCCAGCAAATGGTAAAATCATCTTGGAGAAAACGACTACTAAAAACCCTCTGAAAAATCGGCTCGATTAAATCTAAGGATAAGCTATTTTTTAAGTGGCGATCGGGTAAATAACAGTAATCACAATTGAGATTACAAAAAGAAGTCGGCTGCACGACTACTAAAGTAATTGGACCACAATCCGACCAATCTATATTGGTGTTTTTTTTCATCATTCTATTTTTAAAATTCTCCCTTAAATATGATAACCGATAACCGATTCTGGGAATTGTATCTTAATTCTACCTATACTATTTCCTATTCCCTCAATAATAAATAATATAGCTGACCGGGAGTATTAATTAAACCGGCTCGCTCGCCAGCATTTTTTCCTGTTCCCATAAAAATATCTACCCTCCCAGTACCTTTAATTGCGCTGCCAGTATCTTGATCGAGAACATAGCGACTCACTAATTTTTTATTAAGATTTTCCTGGGGAATTTCTGTCTCAATTACTGCTAAAGCGCCGGGGGGAAAAATACTTTTATCTGTAGCGATCGATCTTTCTGGTAAAACCGGAACTCCAAGACTACCAGTGGCAGGTGTGCCGTGGGTTTCTCGAAAGAAAATAAACCGATTATTGCGGGGAATATAATTCTTTAATTGCTCGGGATTACTTCTGAGAAAATCCAAAACCATTGGTAAGGTTAAACCCTCGGCGGGAAAAATACCATCGGCAATCATTTCTTTTCCCAGACTTGTGTAGGGATGCTCGGTATTGCCATCAAAACCGATGCTCATAATTTGACCATTAGGTAAACGTAATTTCGCCGAACCTTGCACATGAACTAGATAAGCTTCTAAGCGATCTTTTAACCAGACTAATTCGTATCTCGAGAGACGGCTATTTTCCCCCAGTAAACCATCTTTTCCCTCTAATTCTACCCTAGCTGGATGGGGTTTTGACCAGCGATAAAAGTTAGCAGGTCGGCGATAGAGAGGATATTTATATTCGGCGTTTTTTTGCCGACTTGCTTGATAAATTGGCTCAAAATAACCAGTAAATTTAACATTTCCTTGGCTATCATTACCCAAAGAACGATACCAAATAAATTCTTTTTTAACTGCCTTTTGTAGAGCTGCGGGAGTGGGAGAATTCTGCACTAATTGACGAAAACGGACTAAGGAACGCTGCACTCGCTGACGAGTTATTTCAGGAATAGGATAATTTTGATAGGCGCGGATCGCCGCCGAGCTATTCAGATAACGTAAACTATGATCGAGCGCTTGTAGGAGGGTTTTTTTGTCCGTTAGCAGTCGTTCATCGTATCCCGTAGATGTTCCTAATTGTGAGATTTCAAAACGTTCTAGGGGCAAATTTGCGGGGGTGAGGGCAATTAATCCCAAGCTGAGGGGGAGGAGTGTCAAAAGATGTTTCATGGTGACAGGAGTGGGCAGCTATGGACTCGATTATCAATCAAGAAGGACAAATGAGAAAAGTTGTTTCTTATTTATATCATGAGGATAGTTGTTGCCGATAAATCTTAATTTGTTCCAAGCGAGGGCCGACCTTAGAAATGATGGTAAATTCTAAATTTTGGTAATATAATTGTTCTCCCACCCTCGGTATTTTTTGCCAATGATGTAGGACAAAACCAGCTAGGGTTTGGTATTCATCGGCCAAGGGTAAACTTAAATTTAATGCTTTGTTCACGTCCTCTAAATTCATTTGTGCTTGTACGAGAAAAGTCGATTCATCGAGGAGTTGATATTTTACTGTTCCTGATTCATCACTAGGGGAAAAAGTTCCCAGAATCTCACCGATTAAATCTTTTAGGGTTAATAAACCGGCTGTTCTGCCAAATTCATCGACAATGATAACCATCTTTAAGGATGATTCCCTCATCACTGTTAGTAATTCATTTAAAGCAGTGGTTTCGGGGAAAAAACGCACAGGTTTTAACCAAGGTTTAATCGGGGTTGTTAAATTTAACTGACCCTGAGCAAGGGGTAAAGCTAAATCTTTAAAATCGATCAGACCACGGATATCATCACAGGAATCTCCTTCCACAGGATAACAAGAATAGCCGCTGTTAACTACTTGGAGCAATAATTCCTCAAAAGTTGCGGTCGAGGAAATAGCTATTAAACGGTTATGGGGAACCATGATTTCCGCGGCAGTGATTTCGCTAAACTGGAAAACATTATTTAAAATTTTCCTTTCCGCTGCTTCTAATCCTGTTAATTCCCCTTCCATGCTGATAATTAATTGTAATTCCTCGGAAGTTACCCGACTAGAACGCTGTAGATCTACTTCGGGGATACGGGTTAAAACCAATAAAAAATGAGTTGATTGGTTAAGAATACCGATAAAAGGTTTAAAAATCCGGGAAATAACGCCAATAGGTGCCGCTAATAATCGCGCCATTGGTTCGGCATAAATTAAAGCTAGGGATTTGGGATAAAGTTCCCCAAAAACTATCTGGAGATAGGCCACGATTAAAAAAGCTAGACAAAGAGAAAAACCATGGGAGAGAAGATTTTGCCAGTTTAAGGAAAAGGGTAAAAAACTTAGTAATTTTCTCACAAAAACGGTCATGGTACTCTCCCCGATCCAACCTAAAGCTAAACTAGAAAGGGTGATACCTAATTGGGTAGTGGAAAGCAAGCGATCGAGACTTCTTTGTAGAGATTGGACCGTCTGCGCTGGCACATCTCCCGCAGCCACTAGCTGACTGACGCGGGTACGACGGACAGACACAAGCGAAAATTCGGCCGCTACGAAAAAAGCATTGAGGACGATTAGTAAAAAGACTAAAATTAAACGAGTCAATAAATCCTGATTATCCATAGCGAAAAGGCAAAATTCGCCTTTTTTAAAGCCTATCCTTTGGTTTCGTCCTTTGATTGCGGTTTGTTTTTCTGTTGTTGCATATAAACTCTCACTCTTTTAATTACTTCTTCTTCTTTCACAGGGATAAAAGTTTGATTGCGACCATAACTGGTGCGATCGTTGGTAAACTTTTTAGCGGGGTTGATATCCGGTTGACTGACTCCCTTCAGGGAGGCGATTCCCAATTGATAGGCTACCCAACCGCTACCGAAGCCGGCGGCTAACATGGCTACCATCAAAAGGAGTCCTAACTGCAAGGAGGTGCTGATTGAAAATTTTTTCATCTTGGTGGGGCTGGATTTTCACGTTCGGAGTAACTACCGATCTATAATGAGTTAATAGTATAACCCAGGGTTGGCCGAGCGGTTGAGGCAACGAACTCATAATTCGTGCTAGGCAGGTTCAACTCCTGCACCCTGGATAGTTTTGATGGCTTCGGGTGATCGGGTTTGACTGCACTAGAGTAAGTTAATCTTGTCCTTGTTGGTGCAGAACACAATCTTTTTAAGCCGCTGCATACTAAGGCGATCATGTCAAGAACTCCAGCGTGTAGAGTGTAGTGGACTGTTTCAACTAAAATAGGGCAATAGATTTCGGCTTAAAGTCTTAGATTATAGAATTTATAGCATTTTTCTAATACACCAAATTAGCTGAAACAGTCCAGTAGGGTGCTTTAGGCGGTTACTAATTTGGTCAAAAAACCAAAATCAACAATCCGCGGTAACGCACCAAAATCAGCAAGATACCTACATTAAAAAGAGTTAATTTTCGCCATTTTTTGTGAGGTATTCCCAAGGACTAAAAACCTTGGTTGAGGTGAAATTAAAATCTTTAATATTAGGGGTGACAATAACCAAATTATATTGGTAAGCTGTGGCTGCTATTAAGCTATCGATAATCGGTAATTTTCTACCGGTTGCTTCAGATTCACCACAATGTTTTGCCCAAATATCAAGTATATTGTTGCTCAATGGTAAAATTCTGTCAGCAAATCTTTGTTTTATTTGATTAGACCTCTTGCATAATTTTTTTATGGTATAATGGAACGTTTTGCTTTTTTCTCGATTTTTAGATGGCAGTGGAAAAAAGAATAAAATGTGATCTTAGGTCAGGAAATAATCTATACTTTTGCTATGTTTATTAGCAAAAGTATGGATGATCGAGACTTATCAGATGAACAGTTCAAACGCCGTTTCGGTGTGTATAAACAAACCTATAGAAAGATGGTAGAATCAGTAAAAAGTGTTGCAGCCGACTCTAATTCAGCATCTAAAAGGGGTTCTTCGTTACTTGGTATGGTTCAATAGGGTGGCATAAATCGACTAAATCCTTATCTGGCAAGAGTTCTATTGATTAGTTCGTTCTAGATCGAAAACAATTGACAAAAATCGCATCCCGAAGAACCCTAAAAGGAGACCGAAACCTAAACTATCTATAGAAGAACAAGTTTTAGTAACGTTAGAATATTGGCGAGAATATAGAACATATTTTCACATTGGTACAAGCGGTCAACTATCAGAATCAACTATAGGTCAGATTGTAAATAAGACGGAAAAAATGCTTTGACAATCGGGAAACTTCCGTTTAAAAGGAAAAAAAACTCTACTAAATCAAGCAGAGATACCTGAGGTAACGGTAATGGATGTAACGGAAACTCCCAGGGAACGCCCTCAAAAGAAACAGAAAGATTTTTTTGGAGGTAAAAGAGGTTATCATACTTGAAAATCTCACTTAGTAGCTGATAAAAATACCGAGAAAATTATCTGTGTCTTTTGTGGGAAAGGCAGCGGTCATTATTTTAGTTTATTTAAAAAAATTCGAGTTCGTTTTCATCCTTGAACTACCAGCATAGAAGACAGTGGTTATCAGGGAATAGCTGCATACCATAGTAATAGTTATAAAACGAAAAAAATCGAAAAATAGAAAATTAACCGAGTTAGAAAAGGAGTATAACAAGGCTTTAGCCAAAGAAAGGATTATCATTGAACCTATAAATAGGGTTTGCTGAAAAAGTTTGTTGGTGGGGTTAGGAGTCGGTCGTCGGTCGTCGGGAGTTTCAGGCTTTGTTGCCCTCTCTTTTTTGTACTAACTTATGTACTACAATAAGGATAATGCAAGGTTTTTGATGGTCTCAATCCGATTTTCGCAGCATGAACATCGGATTTTAACAGGTCAAAAGCCTTATTTTAAAAGGGTTTTACCATTATTCAGCAAACCCTAAATAATCAGTTTTTAATAACCGCATTTAGTATGATAGGCCTGATAGGTGATGCCAAAACTGCCCCGAGCGAGGGGATAATCGATAGCATCAGTTCCATCTCTCAGTAAGGTTCCCTTTATTGACACTCCCATCGCACTAAGCACGTCGGGATTCTCGAAGCTCATCACTGCGCTTTCTGGTTTCCCCTACTCACGTCTTACAAGATTATGTCCTATCCGAACCTACTAGAATATCACTTCTTATCTAGTTGTCCACTTGTGGATAGCTCTGCAAGCGTTTTGGTCTTTCAACCAAGATTCGGGTATGCCCTACCCTATCTGCCTTACGGCAAAATGTTTTTAGTTTATTTCAGTCTTGGACAAGACTTACTCCCCTGTTTTAAGAGTTTTCGGGTGGCTCTTGTCTTCTTTTTTCTCCTCAAAAGTGCCGTACTATTGCAACGGGATTTTCACCTCGGTGAGCAGCATTTCAACCTGTTGACTCTTATAAGTAGTCGTGCAAAATAAATTTCCTAGTGAAGAAAGGCACTCATGCAAGAGGCAAGAGGCAAGGGGGGTTAGATTTGTGTAATTAATTTTGCTTAGTTACTTATTTTAACACAACTGTTTAGAGTTGTGCTTCGCTATTTTATATTGGCGGAACCTTTCATCTCCGAGGTAAAACCGAGGATTCCCGACATTAAAGGTAAAAATTCCTTTAGTAATCCTGGCAGCTAAACACCACAACGGAGACATTTATCCATTGATGGCTCAATTCCCCGAAAATGACAGTTTAAGCATGGCATGGAGAGTTAACGAGGGAGATTTTCCCTAAATAATCACGATTTTCTCACAACCTCCCCCTCGATCGTTGTGCGTGAGAAAACGGATAATTAATTTAGTGATTAGGCAAAAGGCGGTTAGGTGTTGGGGTTTTTTCCTTTGTCCCTGAAATACCCCTCCACCCCAACAGTCCATAATCCCTACATATAAGGAGAATAATTAACCATGACCGAAAATAGAGGCCCGATTCCTGTAGTTGTCAACGGTGCAGCCGGTAAAATGGGACGGGAAGTCATTAAAGCCGTTGCTCGTGCCGACGATATGATCTTAGTGGGTGCAGTGGATCGAAATCCAGCTTTTCGAGGTCAAGATGTGGGGGAAGTGGCCGGTTGTGAACCCCTAGAAGTGCCGATCCTCGACGATTTGCCGAGTGTTTTAGTCCTGGCAACTCAGGAAAAAGTGCAAGGGGTGATGGTGGATTTTACCCATCCCGACGGTGTTTATGACAATACCCGCAGTGCGATCGCCTATGGAGTGCGTCCCGTGGTGGGAACTACTGGATTATCGCCGGCACAACTACAAGATTTAGCCGAATTTGCCGAAAAAGCCAGCACCGGCTGTTTAGTTATCCCCAATTTTTCCATTGGCATGGTTTTACTACAACAGGCTGCCCTGCAAGCATCCCGCTACTTTGATCATCTGGAAATTATCGAACTGCATCACAATCAAAAAGCAGACGCACCCAGTGGAACGGCACTCAAAACCGCCGAATTACTGGCAGAATTAGGTAAAACCTTTAATCCTGCCCAAGTTTCCGAAAAAGAAACTATCCCCGGCGCTAGAGGCGGTTTAACTGCTGAGAACATCCGTATTCATAGCGTGCGTCTACCCGGTTTAATTGCCCACCAAGAAGTCATTTTCGGTTCCCCCGGGGAAATCTATACCCTTCGTCATGATACCAGCGATCGCTCCTGTTATATGCCGGGGGTTCTCCTCTCTATCCGTAAAGTTACTCAGCTGCAATCCCTCGTCTACGGTTTAGAAAAAATCCTCTAAATCAAGATAGGTAGTGATTTTATTGTAGTAGTGATAGCTCAAACCTTTGCTAATTGGGCATTGTCGTCAATAAAGTACCAAACAGTTCGGCACCCCCCTGATCAAGGTTAGGGGGGATCGAAGGCACAATCTATCTTCTATTTAATTAGAACCACTTACTTAAACTCAATGGTAAAATAAGCCCATGAGCGCTTTTCCTACCCCAGAACTCGATAAAATCCTCAAAGAAAAAGATATTCAAGGAGAACAGGAAAGACAAACCCTGCTGGCAAAAACTCAACAATGGCTTCATGAAAATGCGGTAAAATACGGAATTAATCGAGCTTATATCTTTGGCTCCGTGACTCGTCCCTATAAATTTCACCCCGGTTCTGATGTGGATATTGCCGTCGAAAATATCAATCCCGAACTGCACTTTGAGGCTATTAGTATTCTTTCCTATTATCTGGGGAGAGAGGTGGATATTATTCTGCTGAAAAACTGTCATTTTGCCCACCGCATTCGGGAAGAAGGAATTTTATGGACAACCGACAACTAATCCTGTTGAAAGCTGATATAAATGCTCAATTACAGTTAATCAAAGCCATCGATGCTAAAGTTGCTGTTAGAGCCGAAGGTGTTAATCCCGATGATGTCATTCGCCTAGAAAGCATTGCCTATCAAATCCATAATTTATACAGTGCCACTGAGGATTTACTTAAAATAGTGGCTACCTGTTTTGAAAATCATATTGCCGATACTCGGCAATGGCATACAGCCTTATTAAACAGAATGACTGTCCCTATCCCCGGAATTCGTCCTGCTTTTATTTCTTCAGAAACCGCCGCTTTGTTAAATAGTTTGCGAGGATTTCGGCACTTTTTTCGTCATGCCTACGGCACAAATATTGATTATGAGCAATTGAAAGTTAATTTAGACAGGGCAAGAAAAATCTACAGAAACTTAGAAAAAGATATTCAAATTTTCTTTGAACAATGGGCAGAAAGTTAAGCTAAATCCTCGATATTATAATGATTATGTCGGTTAATAATCCCTATCTTGAATACTGGCAAAAACGCCAAAAAGAACAGCAGGAATATAATCAAAAATTAGCTCAAGAGGCAAGGAAAAATCTTCCGCCAGTTATTGATTATCTAAAAAAAAATTTCCCAATTACAAAAATTATCCTGTTTGGTTCTCTAGTTAAAGGTAAATTTCAGGAAACTTCTGATATTGATCTAGCAGTGGCTGGCATACCCCCAGAAAGTTTTTTTCAAGCTTTAGGAAAAGTTAATTTAATTAGCGCTCGCTGGATTGATTTAAAGCCTATAGAAGACTTAGAACCTCATTTTCTTAAAAGAGTTTTGCAAACAGGAGAATGTCTTTATGCGTCCGATGAGTGCCAGTGAATTACAAGAAATCGCCCTTGATATTGCCACTGAAGTTAATAGATTAAATCGGCTAGAAAGCCAAATGCGTTTAGTTCAAGCGGAAATGCTAACCAACCCGGCACTAGCCGATATTTGTGCCGAAAGTTTAGCCCTAAAACTCCATAACTTCTATACAGGATGTGAACGAATCTTTCAAATTATCGCTTCTGAGTTAAATGGTGGCTTACCATCTAGTTATGACTGGCATAGAAGGCTATTAAATCGTATGAGCAAACCTCAAGATTATCGTCCTGCTGTATTACGAGAAGATACCGTGCATAAACTTAATGAATACCTAAGCTTTCGGCACGTTGTTCGCAATATCTACGGTTTTGAATTGGAAAAACAAAAACTAGAAAATCTGGTTAATAACTATTATAATACATGGCTACAAGTCCAAGAAGATATTAATAGTTTTATCCTTTGGTTAAAAACCACAGCAGACAGTCTTAATTAGGGTTTGCTGACAAAGTTTTTCGTGGGGGTAGGGTGTGGGGTGTGGGGTGTGGGGTGTAGGGTTTTACCGATTTTCAGGGGGTCAATTACCTAATTTTCAGGGAAAAAGTGCCTAAATTTCCCCCCCGATCACCCCAAGGTCTGGCACTTTTTGATGGACCCTAATTAAACCTCAAAGACAAGATTGCTTGTTGAGATGGGGCAAGAGGCAACACCCCCCCAACCCTACCCGACGTCGGGGGGAGATTTAGCTAATCTAAGGATAGGCGGTTAAAATGCGTCTTAGCCTATTCATAAAAGAACTGATGAGCCGTCAACTTCATTTCACAGTGGTTATTCTGACTTGAGAAAGTTATTAACTTACTTCCGATGATTGCTGTACTTTCTGACCTATTTTTGGTTCCGTCCCTGCCAACAATCTTTTAATATTACCCTGATGACGAACAATCACATAGATTCCCCCCATCAAACTAAATAAAATATAGGGGAGAGGTTGACCCAAAACAACCATTAAAATATTCACCACCAGCGCCCCGATAATCGAACCTAAAGAAACAATCCGGAAAAGTGCCAGAATAACTAAAAAACTCGCCAAAGTTCCGCAAGCCACTAGGGGATTCATCACTAATAAAACCCCTAAACTGGTGGCGACGGATTTACCCCCGCTAAAATTCAAAAAAATCGATTTACTATGACCGATGATTGCCCCCAATCCCGCCCCAATAATTAACCAGTAATACCAACTTTCTGGAAGAGGATTGACATCAATAAAATATAGCCCGCGTACCAGGGCTACCGCCGCCATTCCTTTTAACATATCAATTAATAATACCGTCGCCCCGGCAGTTTTTCCCAGAGTTCTCAGCACATTGGTGGCCCCGGTGGAACCGGAACCATAGTCACGAATATCGATACCTTTGCTGTATTTACCGATTAAATAACCCGTGGGAATCGAACCGAGCAGATAGGATAAAAGTAAGATAGTAAGACTGATAAGAATCGGAATAAGCATAAATTAAACCCAATTTTTAGCAAGAGCGAGCGCCGTCATCAGTGTATCAGCCTGAAGACAAAAAACCACTCACAGGGAACCATAGACGGGAATTGCCGCCCCGCGCAAGTCCTTAGCTCCTTCCCCTGCCAGAAAACAGATCACCTCGGCTAGAGATTCGGGACTTACCCAGTCCTTGGCATTTGCCTCTCCCATCGCTTCCCGGTTGCCCGGAGTATCGATAACACTTGGTAAAACCACGTTAGCAGTAATATTAGTCTGTTTGGTTTCTTCTGCGATCGCTTGGGTTAAAGCCACTACCGCCGCTTTCGAGGCACAATAGGCGGCCAAATTTGCCCCCGGTTGTACGGCACCACGAGAACCGATAGTGACGATACGACCATAATTATGAAGTTTCATCGAGCGTAAACAGTGTTTACACAGTAAAAAAGTGCTATGGAGGTTTAAATCAAACATTTTTAGCCAATCTTCATAGCTAAACTCCTCCGTCGCCCCCATGGTAAAACCCCCGACTAGATGAATTAAGACATCGACCCGACCGAGATCATCAATTAATCTAGCCACGGCAGTTTCTTGGGTTAAATCCACCCTGACAAAGCGAATACGCTCAAATTCCGCCGCACTCAGCCGAGATTTCAGACGAGCTACCTCCCTTTCCTCCCGATAGGTCATGGTTAGATGACCGCCATGGTGTAAAACCGCCGGAGTGACTCCTAAACCCAGTCCTCCCGTACCGCCGGTCAGCAATACCCGTTTATCTTTCATATTGATTGATATATAATCGATCGCTCCAATTATAGACGATTTAACCGGGCAATTAGGCAATATTACAGCCTTTCTCGCCGGGCTAGGATTCCTTCATCGCTTGTTTTTTCTCCGCCTTCAGGTCGCGACTGCTGGCGGCGGCAATTTCCGCATCCATCAGGGTGCGTCCGGTGGCCGCCAGATAGACATCATCGAGACTAGGACGGGATTGGGCCATGCTGAACACGGGTAATCCCGATTCGGCTAGGGTTTGTTCAATTTTGCTTAAAGGATTGCTATTCGCCCTCACGATGAGATTAAGGGAGTTACCCTGGACGGTATTAACGATCACTTCCTCGACAAAAGGCAGACGGGATAATAACTCTTTCGCTTTTAGGGCTTCTTCCTCTGGGGAAAATTCTCGCACTTTTAGGGTAATGCGATCGCCGCCCAGTTGCTCCTTCAGTTGTGAGGGGGTACCGCGAGCGATGACGATACCATTGTCGATAATTGCCAAGTTATCGGCCAAAGCGTCGATTTCTTCGAGATAATGACTGGTAATTAATACACTGGTTCCAGCCGCCCGCAATTGTCGCAGAAAATCCCAGACAATCAAACGACTTTCGATATCGAGTCCCACAGTCGGTTCATCCAGCACCAAAACCTCCGGCTGATGCAGTAATCCCGCCGCTAAATCCAGCCGTTTTTTGATGCCGCCGGAATAGGTTCCTGTTTTTTTGTCGGCGTATTCCTCTAATCCTAAAAGATTTATTAATTCTTTGATGCGCTCTCTTGACTTTTGAGCGGGAATGTGATAGAGAGCCGCTTGTAGTTGCAACAGTTCCCGGCCGGTGAGCATTTTATCGAGGGCGACTTCTTGGGCAACGTAACCCAGGCGTTTACGGGCGGATTTGGGGTTATTCAGGGCATCGACACCCCCCACCTCGATTTTGCCGCCATCGGGTTTAGCAAGGGTACAAAGACAGCGAATCGTGGTGGTTTTCCCCGCACCATTGGGACCGAGTAAACCGAAGATTTCTGCCGCTGCCACGGTAAAGGAGATATCTTTAACCGCTGCCGTCTGACCGTAGGATTTTTTTAACTTTTCGATCGCCACCGCAAGGGTCATAAGCTGATTTTCGCCCACTTGAGCGAGACAATTTTTTTGTTGACTTTCTCGGTCTATTTTAACCCAGATTCCCCACTGCAAAATCTGGTATTGTAGATTTGATCTGCTCACTGCGCTCTCTGCGGCGGTGATGACCGACAGATCAAATGTTGAGAGGGTGGCACTCGTTGACAATCCCTAGATTAATCCCTACTGATTGCCCGTTATTGGGAAGGGTTTCCAGTTTAATCTCAACGACAAGGCGTAAAAAATAGCGGTCTGTTGCATCTTCAATTACCGTAACCGATCAAGGTTCCGATTTTTAACCACAATTTTTCGATAACTTCTCCTTTTTACCGAAGTTTTTTGTCTCTCGACTGGCAAAATATTCAGCCAGTTTTAAGTAGCTGGTTATAATTAAATTAAAAATGGATTTTAGGTTCGATCCCCCCTGCCCCCCTTGATAAGGGGGGTGCCGATAGGCGGGGGGATCTCCCTTAATAAGGGGGGCATCTGATAATTTTTAACGCCTACCTACTTAAGCCGGTAGATACTGGTGTTTGTTAGGGAGAGTCAGGAATTTTTTACCTAGATTTTCAAACAGTTCCCGAACCATCAACTCTGATCGCCTTAATAATGTTCGGGTCAATTTTATTAACTCGATCGAGGAGTAAAAACTAAAACCAATCGGTTTTGGAGAGAGCCAACTTATCTCCAAAACCGCGCTAGATCGAGATCGGCTTTGTTGAAATGGAAAACAGGGATTATTCCCTAAAAAACTAGCAACTTTTTTGACTATAATAACGACAAGATTATCAGTATAGTTTTAAACTATCCTAGGATAAGCCCTATCTCGATCGCAGTATATATTTATGAGATTTAGTGAAATTGCCCAAAAATTAAGCCCTTTAGTCTCTGCTCACAGTTTAACTGCCTATCCCGACAGAAATCCCCAAATTAAAGCCATAACTCCCATCGAAACCGCCCTAGTCGATACCATTAGCTATATCGAAGGGGGAAAATTTGCTGCCTTTGTCGCCAAAACTGACGCTACTGCCCTAATTCTGCCCCTGGATACCAATTTACAACAACAGGCCGACGAACGCGGCATCCCTTGGTTAGCTAGTGCCAATCCCCGACTTTTATTCGCCCACGCCATCAAATTATTCTATCAACCCTTTCAGCCCCAACCCTACATTCACGCCACCGCCGTGGTGCATCCATCGGCTAAAATCGGCCATAAAGTCGCCATCGGGGCCCATGCCGTGGTAGAAGCCAATGTCAGCCTCGGTGATGGGGTGTGCATTCATCCTAACGCCGTTGTTTACCCCGGGGTGCATATTGGTGATCGCACAATTCTCCACGCTAACTGTACTATCCATGAACGGGTACAAATCGGCAATGATTGCGTTATCCACAGTGGTGCTGTTATCGGTGCTGAGGGCTTCGGTTTTGTGCCGGTTCCCGAAGGCTGGTTTAAGATGGAACAATCCGGTATCGTGGTCTTAGAAGATGGGGTAGAAATTGGCTGTAATAGCACCGTGGATCGCCCGGCAGTGGGAGAAACCCGCATCGGTAGCCAGACTAAGATCGATAATCTCGTCCATATTGCCCATAATTGCCAAATTGGCCAAGCTTGCGCCCTTGCCGGACAGGTAGGCATGGCAGGAGGCGTAAAAGTGGGCAATCGTGTTATTTTAGCGGGACAGGTGGGCATTGCCAATCAAGCGGCGATCGGGGACGGTGCGATCGCAACCGCCCAAACCGGCATTCACAACGATATCGGGGCAGGAGAAGTGGTTTCTGGTTCTCCCGCTATGCCGCATAAACTATTCCTCAAGGTAGCAGCCGCTTACAAGCGTTTACCCGAAATCTATCAAGCGGTTAAGCAATTTAAAAAATAGCCCTATTCAGGAGCCAGGAGACTCCGAGACAGGAGACAGGAGATTATTTTTATTTATTCTCCCCACACCCCACACCCCACACCCCACACCCCACACCCCCATCTCCCCACTGATAACTGATAACTGATAACTGATAACTGAATCAAAGTGACTCGCAAAAGCAAGGGCGCTATCGCCGCAGGACATCCAAAAACTGCCGAAGCTGGACAATTAATCTTAGAAATGGGCGGAAATGCCTTCGATGCGATAGTTGGCTCGATTTTAGCGGCTTTCGTGGTCGAATTCACCCTCGCTTCCGCGGGGGGCGGCGGTTTTTTACTAGCACATACCAAAGAAAAAGTCAATACCCTTTTTGATTTTTTTTGTCAAACTCCAAAATATAAAAAACCCTTGACAAATATCGACTTTTACCCAGTGGCGATCGATTTTGGTGGTGCTAGTCAAGATTTTCACATTGGCCGAGGTGCGATCGCAACGACCGGAGCATTACGGGGATTGGAAACAGTGCAGAAAAAACTGGGAAAATTGCCCTTTGCCGTGGTAGCGGAACCAGCGATCGAATATGCTCGACAAGGCTACATTTTGAGCCAATATAACGGCTTTTGCCTTGGTTTACTCGCTTCGATCCTGCTCAAAGATAGAGAGGGTTTAAAAGTCTATGCCCCGCAAGGAAAACTCCTCCAAGCTGGCGATCGCTGTGTGATGAGGGATTTTGCCAACAGCTTAGAGGAATTAAGCAAAAAAGGCGTAAAAGACTTTTATGAGGGAGAAATCGCCCACCAAATCGCCAAGGATATGCAGGAGGGTGGTTATCTCACCCTAGAGGATTTAAATCATTACCAAGTCCTTGAGAGAAAACCCCTAAAAACCCAATATCGGGGTTACGAAATACTGACTAATCCGCCTCCTAGTTCTGGGGGAATTCTCCTAGCTTTTGCCCTAAAATTACTAGAAGCAGTTAATTTATCGGCTTTAGAGCATCTAGGAGCCAAACATCTGCAAATTTTAACGGAGGTGATGGCCTTAACCAATCAAGCGCGCGCCCAAGGCTACGATAATTTTATCCATCAGGAGGGAATCGAAGAGCAATTCCTCTCGTCGGAATTTTTAGGCAAATATCCCAATAAATGGGGCAGTACCACCCATATTAGTGTTATCGATGGGGAAGGTAATGCGGCCAGTGCCACCTTTTCCAACGGGGAAGGATCGGCTTATACCGTGCCGGGGACGGGAATTATGCTCAATAATATGATCGGGGAAGCGGACTTAAATCCCTTTGGTTTTCACAATTGGCCGGTTGATCGTCGTTTATCCTCAATGATGTCCCCGACGATGATTTTAGAGGAAGGAAAGCCGCGATTTGTTCTCGGTTCTGGGGGTTCCAATCGCATTCGCACCGCTATTTTGCAGGTTATTAGCAATTTAATCGATTTTCGGCAATCTTTAGCCGATGCGATCGCTGCCTCGCGCATACATTGGGAAAATCAACAATTAGGAATTGAACCTTTAGAAGATCGGGAAAATATGCTCAAAAATCTGGTTTTACCCGCAAATACTCAAGTATCCCGTTGGCAAGAACAAAATATGTTTTTTGGGGGTGTGCATGGGGTGGCAGTGAATGATCGGGGGGAATTAACCGCTACGGGCGATCCGCGTCGGGATGGAGTAGGATTAGTGATTAGGGATTTTTAGGTAATGGGTACAACTTGCAGGCGTAACCCAAGTGCTTGCAAAACCTTAAGAACTGTAGCAAACTCACCGATTACCCTGATTCGACAAAGATTTATAGAGACTCTCCCGTCCCAAACCCGTCTCACGAGCAATACGAGTCATCCCTTGAGAACGGGCAATATCGCCTAATGCTGCCACTACTAAGCTAGGATCGCCATCTTCGAGGGCAGCTTCCAGATAAGCAGCGATATCTTCTTTTGTTTTCAAATGATCTGCTGCATCCCAAGGATAAGTCTGAATTGTAGCCAGAGAGAACCTCCTATAAGTATTGGGCTAAATCTAATGCTGTTCTAATGTCCCGTTCAAAATCAATCGAATCTCATTTTAGCTGATGCTTAAAAGACGGTGGCTTTCATACTCCCGTGTTACTATCGGTAATTAGTAATCGGCCAACATAGTGGTGTGAGCTTATTTACTTCTTATCGTTTACTGTTTACTTTCGAGATACTCATGTTGCTCTTGCGTTATGGTATTACCGTGAGTGCGGTGCTTGGGTTGATTTTCTTGGCTGAATCCTCGGTTAAGGCACAAACTCAGTCCGCTGCCGATTTATTGAAGAAACCCCGACCTACTGCCAATCCAGTTTCTCAATTACCCGGTCCATCGGCGGCACCGGCAACCACGGAAGCGGATCCCAAAGCCCCTAATTATCTTAATCCTAGTGGCAATCCCCTAATTTTTCCCACCAAACCGGATGAGGTGAATATTAGGGTAGTACAACCGATCACCTTAAATCAAGCGATCGAATTAGCTTTAAAAAATAATCAGACCTTACAGACAGCCCGGGTCGATTTAGAAATCGCTCGCGCCCAATTAAAAGAACAACAGGCCGCTTTATTACCCACGGCCCAAGCGGAAACCAGTCTCACCCAGGATCAATCGGCAGCTGCCCAACGACAGAATAATTTGGCTCGTCAACAGGGCATCCCAGCAGTTACACCCGAAGATAGTACCAACCTTCAGGGTAGTGTTCGGATTGTCTATGGGGTTTATACAGGGGGTGAACGGGCAGCCCAGATCAAAAGGGCCGAAAAAGTGATCCGGCAACGGGAATTAGAGGTGGAACGAGTCTCGGAACAAACTCGTTTTGATGCCACCGATGCCTATTATGAATTACAGAGGGGTGACGCTCAGGTAGCGATCGCCCAAGCCTCGATCGAAGATGCTAGTCAAAGTTTACGGGATGCTCAATTATTGGAGCAAGCGGGACTAGGAACCCGATTTGCTGTCCTACAGGCGGAAGTTGACCTAGCCAACGCTAACCAAGACTTAACCCGGGCGATTTCTACCCAGCGTATTTCCCGACGGCGACTGGCACAAATATTAAGTGTCGGCCAACACATCGAGTTAACCGCTGCCGATGAGATTCGCGAGGCGGGAACTTGGGGCTTGAGTCTTGATGATAGTATCGTTTTGGCCTACAAAAATCGCGCCGAATTAGAACAACAACTCTTACAACGGGAAATTAGCGCAGAAGACCGCTCGATCGCCATTTCGGCGGTGATTCCCCAAGTGGACCTTCTGGGCGAGTATAATGTCCTCAACGATCTCAGTGATGAAGCTGGTTTTGGCGATGGTTTTAGCGTCGGTGGCCGGATTCGTTGGACTTTCTTTGATGGTGGTCGTGCTTTTGCTCGCGCTCGTCAAGCGGAAAGAAATATCGATCGCGCCGATACGGAATTCTCCCTCCGTCGCAATGAAATTCGCCTTCAAGTGGAGGAATCCTACTATAGTTTGATTTCTAACCAAGAAAACATCAAAACTTCGCAAAAAAGCATTGAATCCGCCACGGAAAGTCTGCGATTAGCCCGTTTACGCTTTCAGGCGGGTGTGGGAACCCAAACGGATGTAATTAACTCCCAACGGGATTTAACCGATGCCAGAAGCCGTTATCTACAGGCGATCGTCGATTACAATAGATCCTTGAATAGTCTCCAGCGAGCGATTAGTAATTTACCGGATAATCGTTTGTTTGAAGTGCGTTAATTGTGGGATTTATCGAGGTGTGGTGTGGGGGGAGATAGCCAAATCTCCCCTATTTTAACGAGTTTGGATAATTCTAATCTGTTGTTCCCGCAATTGCTGCATGGTGGGAGTTTTCTGTAGCTCTTGCACCTGCGGACGCAGATTATGACAACGAGAGGAATTAATGCTACCGCATTGATTTTCGAGCGTGTTCAGTCGCCGCTGCTCGATTTGGGGACTGGTACGAAAGTCTAATTGCTGATTGTATTGGGGATATTTTTGGTAAGCGCAGGATTCAGCCCCCGCTAAACAACGCTCACTGATAGGCAATTGGGCCAAGACTAGGTTGCCGCTAACGCCAACCCAACCCAGACCCAGAAACAAACCTGATAATAAAGAATTTTTAGTGATCATCGCCAATATACCTCGGTGATCAAAAAATGTAATCTCAGCATTGGCGGCCATGACGGTAATTACCCGGCAGACTCTCGATCATGATTCCACCTCTTTTATTCTAGTCAATTTTTCTCGCCCCGCCCACGATAGCTGAAAACAGCCCATTGCCAGCTTAAGATCACTGGGTTAGGCGATCGTTCCCGTCAGGGGGGAACTAGGACTAGCATAGGACTTAATGGGCATTCTTCCCGCTAAATAGGCTAAACGTCCCGCTTTTGCCGCCATTCCCATGGCTTGCGCCATCATAGCCGGATTGGCCGCCATAGCGATCGCACTGTTAATTAATAAAGCATCCGCACCCATTTCCATGGCCCGGGCCGCTTCTGAGGGTGTACCGATCCCGGCATCTACCACCACGGGAATTTTGGCCGATTCGATGATAATCGCGATATTTGCCTCATTTTTCAGGCCCTGTCCCGACCCGATCGGCGATCCTAGGGGCATAACCGTGGCGCAGCCAGCCTCCTCTAAACGTTTGGCTAAGAGAGGATCGGCGTTAATATAGGGCAGTACGGCAAAACCTTCTTTAACTAATTGTTCCGCCGCTTGCAAAGTTCCGATCGGATCGGGTAATAAATATTTAGGATCGGGAATAACTTCGAGTTTAATAAAGTTATTGTCTTCCTGTCCCAATAATTTGGCCATTTCTCGCCCTAAACGGGCTACCCGAATCGCTTCTTCGGCCGTTTGACAACCAGCAGTGTTGGGTAACATCCAGATTTTCGACCAATCGATCGCTTCTGCTAATCCCTCATGACCGGGTGCGTTCGTTTGTACTCGTCTAACGGCAACTGTGACAATCTGACATTCACTGGCAGTAATACTTTCCTGCATAGTGGTCAGATTGGCATATTTGCCAGTCCCAGTCATCAAGCGGGAGTGAAAAGTTTTCCCGGCAATGGTGAGGCGATCATTCTGGAGCGATAAAAGCGCTTGGGGTTTATTCTCAATAATAGTTAAGGACATAGGTGGAACAGTAACGGGTGATGGTTGATTAAAGCGATCGCAGCTAAAATGGGTCAAAATGGGATTAACTTTGTCCTTAATCACCAGGTCAGCGATTAAGGAAGCAGTGACAGGAGCGAGTAAAATGCCGTTACGATAGTGACCGGTGGCTAAAATAAGGTTATCACAGCTACTGCGGCCTAAAATGGGCAATTCATCCGGTGTACCCGGGCGGAATCCCCACCACATTTCCTCGATTTCCCAGTCAGCTAAAGGGGGATAGAGACGGGTAGCGCGCTCAAAAAGGGTTTGTAGTCCTTGGGGTGTATTACCCGTTTGCCAGGCGACTTTTTCGGAAGTGGCCCCGATAATTAAACGACCATGGCGACGGGGAACTAGATAGGTTTGCGGACCGAATAAAACCCTAGCTAAGGTCTGGTTAGGGGGCATTTTTACCGCGGCCATTTGACCTTTGACGGGATGGATAGGGAGGGGTAAAAGTTGACTCGTCCAGGATCCCGCCGCTAAAATGTAAATTTTTGCTTCTAATTCCCCAATTGAGGTATAAATACTCTTGACTTTTCCCTGCTTTTGTTGTAGTGCGTGAACTTCTATGCCTTGGCGAATTTCTACCCCTAAATTTTCGGCCGCTTGTTGCAGCGCAGTCACTAGCTGCCGGTTATCCACTTGTCCATCGTCGGGATACCACCAACCACCGACCACATCTTTACCTAGTCCGGGTTGGTAGAGGTGAACTGCATTGCTGTCTAACCAAATTTTATTAACTTCCTCGGTAGT
This sequence comes from Microcystis sp. M_QC_C_20170808_M9Col, assembly GCF_007095495.1. Lineage (NCBI taxonomy): Bacteria > Bacillati > Cyanobacteriota > Cyanophyceae > Chroococcales > Microcystaceae > Microcystis > Microcystis sp. M_QC_C_20170808_M9Col. Next base: position 20,616 of record NZ_SFBZ01000262.1, read on the forward strand.
AACGGGCGGCTCTAGCTCGTAAACGGGAGCAAGAATACCGCAGGGATAGTAACCAGTGTTTATACCCGTTAAATCCTCGATTTTGCGGCTCCACTCCGGATATAGCCAGCGCGATCGCAGACAAAGATCGAGAAACGGACCCGGGGGAATCCCCTCCGCATGGGGGGCCAACATTCCCGCAGCCGCACGACTAGCGGACTGAGCTATATCTCGAACTAGGAGGGTAACTTTTGCCCCGCGCAATTGCAAATCGACGGCGATCGCTAATCCGATGATACCACCGCCCACGATCAAAATTTCGCTAGTTGAGTTCTTGACCCTCCCATGGCTAAAAGCGAGGGATTCTTGGTTCAACGACATGGCTTAAAAATCTAAAGGAAATGTAACCTTGATCCTAACTCGCAATTAGTCAGCCGAGAGGAGGGAGAAGTGAGGCTACTGGCATAATTCAAGATTAAGATGATTTGTAGTCAATCTTTTCTAAGCTTCCCTTTTTCTTTAGAGCATTATGACTTCCCCTGCTGTCGATCGAGTTTATCAAGGTCAATTCGGAGAGTTTACGATTACGGATAGCGATCGCCTAGGGGTGCGTCTCTACCGTCTGGGGTTAAATTTAGCGGCTTTTAGTTTCGCTGTCGCTACAATTATAGTTCTCACCCGACCGCAATTACTGCCCCTGACTAACCTTTTATACATTGGTTTTTGTCTGGGGTTAGGCATCAGTTTATTGACTATCCATATTTATTTAATTCCCCTCCATCGTCTCCTGCAAGTTTTTTGGCTAATTGGGGCGATTACTTCCCTAATTTTCAGCCTCTATTATCACCTTTCTCTCCTAGAATTTGTCTATAACCATCCGGTGAGTTTATTCGGTGTGGGCTTTATTTTTGCTAGTCTCACGGGGATTTATTTCAAAGAAGCTTTTTGTTTTAATCGTCTAGAAACCAAGTTTTTAACCCCTCTAGTTCCCACCCTTTTACTCGGTCATCTTTTGGGGATATTGCCCTTAAATTGGGAGAAGGGGCTATTAATTCTCTGGGCGACTTTATTTGTTATCTTTGCTCTGAGAAAGTTAAGCCAACCTCTCCCCAACGATATCGGTGATAAATCAGTCTTTGAACATCTTAATCATTGACTAACTCTCCAGAGATTAAAATCTATGGTTCTTCGGTTTGTGTTATGCAATGGACGGGAGTTATAAGGGGTGAAACCCTTATATAGAAAGACATGGCTGCGATTTTTGCCAATTGTTTTCAATCTAGAACGAGCTAATCAATTCTATTCTAAGATACAGTCTTGCGGGCGGGTGAGTGGAACGAACCACGGAGACACAAAGATCGATCACTACTATATAAGTTAAACTGATCGGGTTTCAGCTTTTTGTTCTTTATCTCTTTCTGGTTTATTCTTGGTCAGTAATCAGTAAGCAGTAATCAGTGAAAAGACAGTAGGAAACTTCTATTTAATACTTTCACTTAAAACTCAAATCTGATAACTGATAACTGATAACTGATAACTGATAACTGATAACTGATAACTGATAACTGTTACCTATCTGGGGGCCTCGATGGTAGCCGGATTAGTAGTATTGGCAGTCTTGCTGGTGAACATTTGTATCAGACTAAAACCGACAAAAGCGAGTAAGGCTATGCCACCGATAGTAGTAACAATTTTACCCACGAGATTTTCTGTCGGGGGTTGTTCGGGGGCATCCTCGTTGGGATCCTCCGAGTGGGCAAAACGATTGTAGAGGAAATCGAGAGCTTCATTGCGAAGTTCGTAGTAACGGGGATCCTCGGTAATTTGGGAACGAACCCGGGGACGGGCAAAAGGCATCTTTAACACCTCACCGATTTTAGCGCTTGGGCCGTTGGTCATCATCACCAAGCGATCGCACAAGAACAAAGCCTCATCGATATCGTGGGTAATCATCAACACGGTTAACTGGTTTTCTTGCCAGATTTTCAGCAATTCTTCCTGTAATTCCTCTTTGGTGATCGCATCTAAGGCCCCAAAGGGTTCATCGAGGATGAGAACTTGGGGACGAATGGCCAGGGCGCGGGCGATCGCAACCCGTTGTTTCATGCCTCCCGATAACTGGGGGGGTTTTTTCTGGGCCGCTTCTGTCAATCCCACTAAGGATAGATTTTCTTCCACAATCTTCACCTTCTCAGCCTGAGATTTTTCGGGATAAACGGAATTAACCCCGATATAAACGTTCTCAAAGGCAGTTTTCCAGGGCAAAAGCGAATAATTTTGGAATACCATCATCCGGTCCGGGCCTGGTTCCTTAACCTCTTTATCCTGTAGCAGCACTTGCCCACGACTAGGAGAAGAAAACCCCGCCACCATATTTAAAAGAGTCGATTTACCGCAGCCGGAGTGACCGATAATGCAGACAAATTCCCCCTCATTGACTTGCAGCTCCACACCGTCTAAAACGGTGTAAACCCCTTCGGGAGAGGGGTATTCTTTGGCAACATTACTAACTAATAAAAAAGGCTGGGTGGTGGTGCTGGAATTCACGGTCTTATCGGTAAAAGTTTGCATATTCGTCCTAGATTTATTTTAAGGTGGGCTTTGCCCACCACAACCATTAATTAGCGACGGGATCATCGAGGAGAACTTCCGAGACGCGATAATCGCGACGGATCGAAAAACGTTCCAGATAGCCGATCGGATCGTCGGGATTGAAAATAAGATGATCAAAGAGGGCGAAACTGTGGCGATCGGGTTCCAAATCGGGAAGGCCCAGGGACCTGCAAGCTTCACCAAACAGATCGGGACGACGGACGCGTTCAATCACTTCCACCCAGTTGCGGGGGAAAGGCGCGTAACCCCAACGGGCAAGCTGAGTTAGGGTCCATAGGGCCTCACTCCGGCCCGGACAGTTAGCTTGATCGACGTAAAACTGATTAAATCGGAATAGGGCTTCGGGGGCAGTTCCTAAACCGCGATCGTAACCATCGAGGAAACCGGGGCGGATAATTGCCCTATCCACGCCCACATACTGGGGCTGACTGAGAATATTGACGATTTCTTCTCGATTACGCCGATCATCGCAGTATTCACAGGCTTTAATCAAAGCTTTCACCATGGCGATATGGGTTTCGGGATGTTTTGCCGCCCAAGTTTCCTTGACCCCGAGAACTTTTTCCTGGTGTCCGGGCCAAATATCAAGATCGGTGGCGATAACGTAGCCTAATTTTTCGTGAACGGCGTAGGAGTTCCAGGGTTCCCCCACACAATAACCGTCGATCTTACCCGCTTTTAGCAGGGAAACCATCTGAGGCGGCGGAATTACGGTTAAATTCACATCACTATCGGGATCGATGCCGCCACTAGCTAACCAGTAGCGTAACAGTAGATTGTGCATGGAGGCAGGGTGAACCATGCCGAAAGTGGCGATTTTATCGGGACTTTGCTGGAGGGCATCCTTTAAGTCCTCCAGTTTTTCTACCCCCAATTCCCTGTATTTATTGCTGAGGGTGATGGCGTTACCGTTGCGACCGAGTACCAAAGCGCTAATCACGGGGACAGAGGGCTTATTGCCGGCCCCAATGGTCATGCTGAGGGGCATTCCCGCCACCATCTGGGCCGCATCGAGACGACCGGTAGCTACTCCTTGCGCGATCGCTTTCCAGTTGGGTTCCCGTTGCAGGATAACATCCTCTAATCCTTCCTCGGCGAAGAAACCTTTCTCTTTGGCAATAATAATCGGGGCGCAATCGGTGAGGGGGATAAAACCGATGGTAGGATTGGTTTTCAGTCGGGTAGCTTGGCCGATCACCGTCACCGGTCCGGTGGGTTGACCGACTTTCTTCGATCGCTTCTGTTGGTTGAGGAAATAAACGATCTCGTTACGCAGGGAGTAGTAACTGGGGTGATTAACCACTTCCAAACGATGCCGGGGTCGGGGAATGGGAACATCGAGAATCTGACCGATATGGGCCTCTGGACCGGTGGTTAACATCACCACTCGATCGGATAGTAATAGGGCTTCATCCACATCGTGCGTGACCATGATACAGGTAACGTGGCTTTCCTCGACGATTTCCATCAAACGTTCCTGTAAATTGCCTCTGGTTAACGCATCCAGCGCCCCAAAGGGTTCATCGAGTAGCAGGACTTTTGGCCGTAGGGCTAAAGCGCGGGCGATCGCTACCCGTTGTTTCATGCCTCCCGATAATTCTCCCGGTCGTTTGTTGGCCGCATGGCGCAGGTGTACCATATCGATACTATGTTCGATGACACTTTTGCGTTCAGCGGCCGGCAGATGACGCAGCACACGGTTAACTCCTAGGGCGATGTTTTCCCGGACGGTTAACCACGGCAGCAGAGAATAATTCTGGAAGACCACCATGCGATCGGGACCGGGGTCTTGAATTTCTCTTCCCTCTAAAATCACCCCCCCCACCGTGGGGCGATCGAGTCCGGCGACCATATTTAAGAGGGTGGATTTCCCGCAACCGGAGTGACCGATTAAAGAGATAAATTCCCCTTTAGTAACGCTGAGATCGATATTTTTCAGGGCGATATATTGACGGCCATCGGGCAGAGGGAAAACCTTATCAATGTGATCGACTTCAATAAATGCAGACATTTTCAGTTATCAGTTATTAGTTATCAGTTATCAGTTATCAGATGTGAGTTTTTAGTTTACTGTTTACTGTTTACTTAAAAAGCTCCCCACACCCCACACCCCACACCCCACACCCTGCCCCCACCAAAAAACTTTTTGCCGCAAACCCTATTTATTTTCTTCTGGTACAACTAATTTAGCGATGTAGGCCATGAGGCGATCGAGTAGGAAACCAACAATACCCACATAAATCAGGGCGAGGATAATTTCACTGATCATGGAACTATTCCAAGCATCCCAGATAAAAAAGCCAATTCCCACGCCACCGATCAGCATTTCCGCCGCTACAATCGCCAACCAAGATAAACCGATACCGATTCTTAATCCGGTGAAAACGTAGGGAACGGTGGCGGGAAAAAGAATATTGAAAAAATATTCAACTTTGGATAATTTCAACACTCTAGAGACGTTTTTATAGTCTTGGGGAACCTGTTGTACTCCCACGGCCGTGTTAATAATAATTGGCCAAATTGCTGTAATAAAAATTACAAATATGGCACTAGGTTCGTTATTACGAAAAGCCGCTAGGGAGATGGGTAGCCAAGCTAGGGGGGGAACGGTACGCAGGATTTGGAAAATCGGATCGATCGCATCATAAATTAGGGCGCTACTACCGATTAAAATCCCCACGGCAATGCCGACAATAGCGGCAAGGGTAAAACCGACGGCCACCCGTTGTAAACTGGCGAAAATCTGCCAGAATAACCCCACATCCGTGCCACCATTATTGAAGAAGGGATTAATAATTAATTCCCAGGTATCGCTAACCACTTTAGTGGGACTAGGGAGGGGGGCATCGGGACTAAAACAGAGTATTTGCCAGATGACGAGGAAAATTAATAAAGCAATCGCCGAAGTTGCTAGTTTGGGTAATTTTTTTTTCAGGTCTTTTACCCATTTTGAACCTTGAGAACGACGAGAAATAGAAACAGCCATAATCAGTTATCAGTTATCAGTGGTTGAGTTATCAGTGGTTGATTTATCAGTGGTTCAGTGGTTCAGTGGTTCAGTGATCAGCTTTTATCTTGGCTTGCTCCGCAAGAATTTCAGTTATCAGTTATTAATTACCAGTTATCAGCAAATCATCTTTAACTGTTGACGGGTTACTGATTACTGATTAGTGATCACTGATTTAAATCTTCTTGATCTTGAGGGAATCGAGGTAGGCTTGGGGATTTTCGGGGTCAAAAGTAACGCCATCAAAGAAAGTTTCCACACCGCGAGAGGTAGAGGTGGGAATTTGATCAGCCGGAACATTGAGGGCTTTAGCGGCTTCCCTCCAGATATCTTCCCGGTTAACTTTATCAACTAAAGCTTTGATGTCTGTATCGGCGGGAATATAGCCCCAACGGATGTCTTCAGTCACAAACCAAGTATCATGACTCTTGTAGGGATAGGAAGCGTTATCAGCCCAGAATTTCATGGCTACGGGGCTATTTTCGATTTTGCGACCATCACCGAAATCGATATTACCTTGCATTCTTCCCAAGATATCGGCGGGGTCAATTTTCAGCCATTCCCGTCCTGAAATAATCTCGCACATTTCCTTAACATTAGCGGGATCATTGCACCATTGTTGCGCTTCCAGAACAGCCATGGTTAAAGCTTTTGCCGCTTTGGGATTTTTATCCACCCAATCGGCGCGTAAAGCGAAAGCTTTTTCGGGGTGATCCTTCCAGAATTCTCCAGTGATCAGGGCAGTGTACCCGAGGCCTTTGGAGACGATTTGGGCGTTCCACGGTTCGCCGACACAGAACGCTTCCATGGTGCCGACTTTCATATTGGCCACCATCTGCGGCGGGGGAACGACGATGAGGGAGATGTCATTATTGGGATCGATGCCGCCCGCAGATAGCCAGTAACGCATGAACAGGTCGTGGTTGCCCCCCGGAAAGGTGACGGCAGCTTTCATTTCTTTGCCGGCAGATTTCGCTTTGGTGAGGGTTTCTTTGAGTTTAGAACTGTCGAGGTCGAGTTTTAAATCTGCGTGGGATTTGGATATCGATATCGCCTGACCGTTGGTATTCAAACGTGCCAGAATATACATCGGTACGGGCTGTTTGGTGATTTTGCCCAAGGTCATTAGGTAGGGCATGGGGCTGAGGATGTGGGACCCGTCGATACCGTTACCCGCCGAACCTAATTCGAGGTTATCCCGGGTTGCAGCCCAAGAGGCTTGTTTCATCACTTGCACATCGGGCATCCCGTGTTTAGCGAATAAACCTTTTTCCTTGGCGATAATTAAGGGGGCAGCGTCGGTGAGGGCAATAAAACCTAGTTTAGCGGTGGTTACTTCGGGAGTTTCTCCACCGGCAACGGGGGAAGCGGCAGGACTGCCGGCCGGGGAGGGACTGGTCGCGGTATTATTGGGAGTGGCGCAACCGTGGAGAATTGCTGTTCCTACGGCAGTTGCCCCGGC
>NZ_SFBZ01000263.1:0-20502 GCF_007095495.1 Microcystis sp. M_QC_C_20170808_M9Col
AATGATTAGGATAAGTTATGACTTAAAAATTAATCAACAACTAAAGCTTATGCTTGTAGCTAAGTGAAATCATTGATTAAGAGACCTGTACTTTTCAATGACTTTTTCAGCAAACCCTATTTAATACTGCACACTTAAAAACTCACATCTGATAACTGATAACTTACCCACTGATAACTGATAACTGATAACTGATAACTGAGAGGTGCGCCACTGGAAGTTCTTAAGTCTTATATCAAAGATCAGGAAAAGCCGTCGTAAAACGATGGGGTTTTAACCCAAATTTTCGATAAGTTGGGTACTATTTTTGTAGATAGTGCAGAAATCTACAGGAGATCAAGTAATGAGTGAATCAGAAAGCAACAAGGTGCGTTACAAACCATAACGCACCAAAATTTTTATTAATCTCTAACAAAGATTACAGAGGTCGATAGACGCGGTAATCAATATTGGGGAAAATATTGTCGATTTCCTCGACTTTTTCCAGCCAACCAGCATCAATCTTCTCGGATTTCACATCTTCATAGATTTTATTTAACCGCAGCAGGTGGGAACGAGTGCGCCGGACAGCATAGGGAACCATCGTACCGGTTCGCATAATAAACGCCCAATCAGAAGATTGTGCTAATAATAACTCCCGGGCCGCCTGATTTAAAGCCCGTTCCTGCAATTCATCCTCCGCTTCATGATGACTTAATTCAATCATCCGTTCTGTGCCTTTGTGTAGGTGAGGATAGATCCAAGCGTTAGTTTCATTCAGCCAGTATTCATGGAAACCCTTATAACCCCAACTGGATTGGGAAGGACGACAGACCTGCTGGGTCGGGTTAGACCGGAGATAATCGGCTAAATGGGTCATTTGGTAGATATTTTGGTCATACCAAGACTTACGGAACAGAAAATCAATAAACCAGGGTCCCTCATACCACCAGTGACCGAATAACTCGGCATCGTAGGGAGAAACAACAAGGGGAGGACGGCCCATAATTCCGGCTAAACTCTCCACTTGCCGCTCGCGATTATACATAAAATTGCCCGCGTGTTCGGCGGCCTTTTCTTTGGCCCAGTAGGGGTCATAAAGCCCTTTTTCCGATAAACCACCGTCCCGGCTAGTAATTTTGTGGTATTTGATGCCTATATTCTTGCGTTGACCGTTGGGCATGATATAGGGCTTAATATACTCGTATTCCGCTTCCCAGCCCAAATCTTTATAGAATTCCCGATAGACCACATCCCCCGGATAACCGACTTGGGAAGACCACACCTGTTGAGAAGATTCGTGGTCACGACCGAAAGCAGCCACCCCGGTTTCCGTGAAAATGGGCGCGTAACTGCCGTAACGGGGGCGAGGACGACCGTAGAGAATACCGTGGCCATCGACGAGGAAGTAACGAATGCCCGCGTCGGCTAACATTCTTTCTACCCCTTCATAGTAGGCACATTCCGGCAACCAAATGCCCTTGGGACGACGACCGAAATTTTCTTCGTAGTGTTGACAGGCCACCTCAATTTGCGCCCAGACCGCTTGTGGGTACATTTTCATCAGGGGCATATAACCGTGAGTCGCACCACAGGTGATAATTTCTAGGTTATTACTGTCGAGGAATTGTTTAAAAGCTTTGACCAGATCTCGATCGTATTTTTCCCAAGTTTGTCGGATACTTTGGAAAGATTCAGCGTAATATTCGGCTAAGTAGCGAATATGGCCATTATGTTGATTATGGTCGATTTCTTTAGCAATTAATTCTTCTAACTTACCTAAGTGTTCTTCATAACGCTCTTGCAGTAACGGATCCCGCAGCATCGACACCAAAGGCGGAGTCATGCTCATGGTCATTTTAAAATCGATACCGTCCCGCTTGAGACCTTCAAAAACTTGCAGCAGAGGGATGTAGGTTTCTGTGATTGCTTCGTATAACCATTCTTCTTCGAGGACGTAATCGCTTTCGGGATGGCGGACGAAAGGGAGATGAGCGTGGAGAACTAGGGCAACATAGCCAAAAGCCATAGGATTTCTTCTTAGAATTAAGGAATAAAACTTTAAGATTAGGTTGAGTAGATTTTATACTATCTTAAGCTTCTACAATAAAGAATATGATAAAAGTCGATCGATCATTGATCGATCTCGTCAATCCCTAGGTTTACTAATTTTCCGATGCTCCCATCTAACGAGCCACTGACTGCTTTAGGGAGAGAGACGACAACGCCTCTCTCGATTCAACTTTTGCTGTTTGTTGATGACCGTCCCAGTTCTCAAGAAATTATCCGTCAAATTCAGTCCTATCTCCAGTCTTTAAAGTCTGATTACCCGATTGACCTACAAATCATCGAAATTCGCCAGCAGCCTCATTTAGTCGAACATTTTCGCCTTGTAGCTACCCCCGCCTTGGTCAAAATTGCCCCCGTCCCCCGCCATACCCTCGCGGGCAGTAATCTGGTGGAACAGTTTAAAAAATGGTTGGTACGCTGGCAAAAAGCGATTAAAGAGGAGGTCAAAAATCATCACGCTGAGGATGCACAACTTCAAGAGGTGGAACATTCGGGCGAACTCATCCGCATCGCCGATGAGGTTTTTCGTCTCAAACAGGAAAAGGAAGAATTATTAGAACAATTAAAATTTAAAGACCAAATTTTGGCTATGTTAGCCCACGATTTACGCAGCCCTCTCACCGCCGCTTCCATCGCCGTGGAAACCCTAGAATTAGCCTATCATCAACCGGATACTGAGCGCAGTCTGCAATTACGAGAACAACTGCACCAACAGGCCCGCAAACAGTTTCGGATTATGAACCGTTTGATTACGGATATTCTGCAAGCTTCTAAGAGCATGGCGGCGCAATTCACTCTCCAACAGAGTAAATTTTATCTCCAATCCCTCTGTCAGGAAATTTTGTCTCAATTTACCGATACTTTTCAGGAAAAGACTTTAATTCTCCAAAGCGATATCCCCCAAGATCTGCCCCCCGTCTATGCTGATGAGGAGTTAATCCGACAGGTGATTATTAATCTCCTCGAGAATGGCATCAAATATACCCCCGCCGGCGGCGAAATTACCCTTTCTGTCCTCCATCGTACTACTCAAAAAGTACAGGTGAGCATCAGTGATACCGGCCCCGGCATCCCCGAAGAAAAACAAGAGCATATTTTTGAGGGTCATGTGCGTCTCAAACGGGATGAGGGTAAAGAAGGTTATGGCATCGGTTTATCGGTCTGTCGCAAGATTATTCGCGCCCACTACGGTCAAATTTGGGTGGATAGTGTCCCTGACCACGGCAGTAGTTTTCACTTCACCCTGCCAGTTTATCGCTAAAATGCTCGGCTAACCAAGCATCAATGTCCCCTAAAACTAAGTCGGGGATTTCCCAGGGGAACAGATGGGCTGTATCTGGGTAACATTTCCACTGAGACAGTTTCAGTTTTTCGGCCGTTTCTTGGCTCGAGGCACTGGTAATATGGCGATCATTTGCCCCCGCCAGAACCAAGCAGGGAATTGTAATTTTGTCAAGAGATTTTAAACAATTGTAACCTTTTTTTAAAGCCCGATTTAGAGCGCGATCAGCAAATGGAGAAGTTTGTAAGTAGGCAGGAACAGCATCTTGAGCGAGATATTGATAGGCGATCGCTTGATGTTGTGAAAAAAGGTACTGAAACAGGGAACGACGAGCAAAAGTATCAATATTCCAACGCCATCCCGGTTTAATCTGATTGAGAATTGCCGCCATCCCCGTCAAAACTAAATCTGTGGTGGTGATAGGAGGATGACTACCCCAAGGCCGCGCGGCCGAGGCCACTATAATTAAACCAGGAAAGCGATCGGGATGCCGCAATACTAATTCCAGTGCGATTATACCCCCCAAAGACCAACCGAGAATTAAACATTGCTCGATTTTTTGGCGATCGAGCAGCCCGATTAAATCCTCTAGATGTTCTTCTAGCTGAAAATCGCGGCGATAACGACTTTTACCGTAGCCGCGCAGATCCGGGGCCAGGGTTTGCCAGCGTTGGCAAAAATGCTCAGTAAATACAGACATACTGGCTGCCGAACCGGGATGACCGTGCAGACAGAGGATCGGATAGCCATTACCTTTAATGTTAACGTTTAGAGCCATCGACATTGATCAGTTATCAGTTATCAGTTATCAGTTATCAGATTTGAGTTTTAAGTGAGCAGTATGTATTAAGCGAGCAGTATTAAATAGGAGTTTCCTACTGTCTTTTCACTGTTCACTGTTTACTGATCACTGATTATTGACTAGGATATATGAGCGATCGAGTCTCTGGTAAGTCATACTAGAGAATAGGAGAGAGTTGGTCTAGAGGTTGCGGAATCATTTTATCAATGATTGCGAGGAAAGTCCGAACTCCCGAAAGACCACACTTGCTGGATAACGTCCAGTGCGCGTGAGCGTGAGGATAGTGCCACAGAAAAATACCGCCCCTTTTTTCAGTGATTAGTAAACAGTGATCAGTAAACAGTAACGAAAGTAAATTCACTGATAACTGATAACTTTCCACTGATAACTTTCCACTGATAACTGATAACTGATAACTGATAACTGATTGGGGGTAAGGGTGCAAAGGTGCGGTAAGAGCGCACCAGCAGTATCGAGAGGTACTGGCTCGGTAAACCCCGGTGGGGAGCAAGGTGGAGGGACAAAGGTTGGTCTTTTTCCTGTCCCGTTCTTAGGAACCGCTCGAGGTAATTGGTGACAATTATCCCAGATAGATAACCTCTATTCCAACAAAGGTAAAAGCGATTTTACTGCTGTTGGGAAATACAGAATTCGGCTTATGTCTGACTCTCTCCTTTATCAGTTATCAGTTATCAGTATTCAGTTATCAGTATTCAGTATTCAGGAGATTATTTTTATTTATTCTCCCCTGCTCCCATCTCCCCTGCTCCCCCGCTCCCTGCTCCCATCTCCCCTGGAACCTCAACTACCAATTTAAATGCTTCTTAGCTTAGAGGGGGATTGCACCGCTAACGGTTAGGTGATTGATCAAATCCCGTATCGCTTGGCCGCCGCTACCGTGAGCTAGAGATATAATGGTGTGTCGCACTTAAGTAAGTTTGGGGTGTTTTTGGTTCTTTAGGAGATCTGAGGCTAAAATATTGGTTAATGGGTAAGTACCAGCAATATTGAATCTATTAACAAAACTTTACATTCTGTTAAAAAAATGAGGCAAAGTCTATTGGCTAATCGCTATCGAATTATTCGACAATTAGCAAGTGGGGGATTTGGCGATACCTTTCTCGCGGAAGATACCCATTTACCATCAGGTCGCACCTGTGTAATTAAACAACTCCGGCCTATGCACAATAACCCACAGGTCTATCAACTGGTCAAAGAGCGCTTTCAAAGAGAAGCAGTGATTTTAGAAGATTTAGGAAATAGTCATGATCAAATTCCCACATTGTTTGCTTATTTTGAGGACCAGGGACAGTTTTATTTGGTTCAAGAATATATTCAGGGACAGACTTTATCTAGTTTAGTTAAGAGCCAAGGAAAACAAGAAGAAACCTTTGTTAAAAGAATTTTACTAAAGCTTTTAGTCCTCTTGGAATATATTCAAAGTAAACGGATTATTCACCGAGATATTAAACCAGATAATATTATTATTCGTCACCACGATCAAATGCCAATTTTAATTGACTTCGGTGCTATTAAAGAAGCAATAGGTACAGGGATGTCTCCTAGGGGTAATTCCACCAGTTCTATTGTAATTGGAACACCAGGGTTCATGCCTCCAGAACAATCAATAGGAAGACCAGTTTTTTCCAGTGATTTATATGCTCTTGGTTTAACAGCAATTTATTTATTAACAGGTAGAATACCTGAAGAATTAGAAACCGAACCGCTTACTGGAGAAATTATCTGGCGACAATATGCTTTAAATGTTAGTCCAACTCTAGCCAATGCAATTGATCAAGCTATTAAATCGCAAGCAAATCAAAGATTTACAACTGCTCAAATGATGAGACAGGCGCTACAGGGACAGCCGACAGTACTGCCAACTGAACTTTCTTTCCCTTCATCTCAACAAGGCAACGTGATTCTGAAAAATGACTGGATAAAAATTACTATTGCTGCTGTAATAATAGGTATTACTTTCTTAGCTGGCTGGACTTTCTTCTCTAAAAAACAACAACAAAAATTAGAAGAAAGAATCTCTGAAATTCAATCAGAACAGACTAATCAAGCCAAACAACAAGAGCAAGAATTAGCGGAAAGGCAACGACAGCTAGATGAAAAACAACGTCAGCTTGAACAAAACCAAGAAGAATTAGCTGAAAAACAGCGTCAACTTCAACAAGAAAAACTTAAACCAACTGAAACTATCGCCTCTTCTTCTGAGCAAACAAGCTTAATTTGGCGTTCTAAAAGTAATTTAACTAGAATTGCAAACTTAAATAAAATTTGTTTTGGTAGTAGTACACTCAGTTTAGTTGAAACTGTTTTTGGATATGGTAAACCACCATTTACAGGAACAATTACGATTCCTGCTCCCCAAACAGAAGGTTGTACAACTGGAGATACCCTACAAGGAAATTTTAACCTATCTGGAAATGCAGGTAACTGTGTCGGCACAGTTAAGATTACTTGGAAAAATAACGATAATGCTTTTATCCAATGGAATATTACTAATTTGGGTTTAGCTTGTCCTGTAGCTACAAGCAATTGGCAAGTTAATACTTATCCTGTCAAGCTTTAATTCGCCAAATTTTGAAAATTACCAAAAATAAAGCTTTGACTCTTGTAGTTAGCAATAAATTTATGATAAAATATTAATAAATAATCAGGAGCAATTATGGCAGTTAAACCAAAATCAGAAAAATTAAACAGTGATATTTTATTAGAGCAAGAGACGAAAGCCTTTAATCCTCCGTCCCTTCCTAACTCTTCCCCAAAGAGTAAAACTGTTTTTCTGCAACAAGCAGGTGCTTTAAGGGATGATAGCTCTCTTGCTGACCTAAGAGACTCTATTTACCAAGCTAGAGGACGTTCAGAAACTGAAGATGATGTATCTTCTTGACACGGATACTTTAACTCATCTCCACGCAGGTAATACTAACGTTATTAATCGGTTAGAAAGCTTACAGGATGAGGAAGTCGCCATTGCGATTGTCACCAAGATTGAAATTTTGCAGGGAAGGATAGATTATCTACTTAAAGCTTTTTCAGGAAGTGATTTATTGAAAGCACAAAAACTTTTTTGTCGTTCAGAAGTCCTACTGAATCAACTTCCTGTAATTTTAATTGATGGAGATGCTGCTAATCAATTTGACCGTTTACGAAGTGTTTCTAAAATCCAAAAAATTGGCAGAGCCGATCTATTAATTGCTAGTATCGCATTAGCTAATCAAGCTAGGTTAGTAACCAGAAATCTGCGACATTTTAGACAAATTCCTCATTTATCCTTAGAAAATTGGGTAGATTAATACAAGGTCTGATTTTCCCAGTTTCTGAACCTGTAGTTGGCTCTAGATTTACCTCAATAATCAGTCCTCGCTTGAGATTTATTATGCTGTCCATCCTACTAAAGCTGATTCGGTAAGTTGCTGTAATTCTTCATCTTGTTGATAAATTGCTGCCTACAGATTTGCTGATTCTTGTAAGTCCTGAGCCTCTAGTTCTAGTTGAAATCGCTCTAGAGCCACTCTCACTATCTCATTAGCATCTTTAAAGCCGTATTTTTGATAACGGTTGAGAAATTCTCTGTGAGGTTTTTCTAGACTGTTGATAAAGGTAATCCTTCTTCGAGTATAACGCTACAGGTGAGATAAGCTGTTGTGCATTTAAACTGGGTATGAGGACATTACAAAACAAACTGAGAAACTCACTCTCTCCCCTCTCCCCCACACCCCACACCCCACACCCTACACCCCTTCTTCCCGCTCCCATGTCCTTAAGTGATCCGCGTCGCCAAAAACAATTAAAAACCCTAGTGGAAAAGCTGGGTTTATCGGCTGATGTCCCCGTCAGGTGGGATTTATTAGATTTAGCTCTAACTCATCCCAGTATTTCCCGTGATAAGAATTATGAACAATTGGAATTTGTGGGCGATTCTGTGGTAAGACTGGCGGCGGCGGAGGTATTGTTAGAAACCTATCCGGAGGCGCTAGTGGGAGAATTTGCCGCCCTGCGATCGATGATGGTTAGCGATCGCACTCTGGCGGAATTTGCGGATCGCTACGGTTTCGAGCGTTATTTGTTGGTATCAAGTAGTACGAGTATCGATCAAGCGGGGAGAATTTCGCGACTAGCAGACGCTTTTGAGGCGGTCTTGGGAGCATTATATCTTAGTACACAGACAATGATTTTAGTGCGTTCTTGGTTAGATGAACCACTGCGGGAAAAAGCGGCCGAAATTCGTCGAGATCCGGCCCGACAGAATTATAAGGATGCCTTGCAGGAGTGGACACAAGCAACATACAAAAAACTGCCGCAATATTTAGTAAAAGAAATCAATGGTTTAGATCAAGAGCGTTTTTGTGCGGAAGTGTGGTTAAATGAGCAAAAATTAGGAGTGGGAACAGGCAGAAGCAAAAAAGCAGCGGAACAGGCAGCGGCTAAATCAGCTTTTCTAGAAGTGGTTAAAGGCTAAATGAAGATATTTTTGCCTAACGGACGAATTGCCAGAGGCGAATTTTAAAATCATAATTACCACTAGCCAAATACTGCCCATCGGGACTAAAAGCCAGGGATTCCACCCAGTCGGAATTATTATCAAACCAGGCCAACTGTTTACCCGTGGTCACATCCCATAAACGCACACCGTCATTACTGGCACTAGCGAGAATTTGTCCGTTAGGATGGAGTGCCAGGGAGCGAATTCGGGCTGTATGACCGATGAGGGTAAATAATAACTTATTATTGCTCGTATCCCAGATTTTAATCGTGCGGTCTAAACTACCCGTAATTAAATTTTTACCGTCGGGACTGTATAAAAGCTGGCTCACCGCTTGGGGATGGGCAGCAAATTTCGACAAAAATTTGCCCTCGCGGATGTCCCAAAAATTTACCTCACCGTTTTCATGACCACTGGCAAGGGTGACACCATCGGATTTCATCCCTAGGGAATAAACAAAATTACCCACCCAATTTAAACGATAGAGGGGACGGCGGGGAGGTTGCACTGTCCAGAGGCGAATTCCTTCCAAACCACCACTAATTAACGTTTTACCATCGGGAGTAACCGTAAGGGCGAGGACAGTATTACCGTGTTCGAGGGCAATTCCTAAATACTTGCCTTCCACCAGATTCCAAAAATTAATAGAACCATCTAAACCGCTACTAACTAATAATCTTTCGTTGGGACTAATGGCTAAAGCTTTGACGCTGGTTCTTTGGGCGCGAGTTTGGGAGACTTTTTGACCTGTTTTCACTGACCAAATTCTCAGGAGAGGATCCGTATCACTACCACCAGCGAGAACAAATTGGTTATCGGGGCTGAAAATCACAGCATTAGGGGTGGATTGTTGCCCTTCTAAGGTTTTAGCGAGGGTAAGTCTGCCTAAACCTTCTACTAGGATAGTTTCTGGGGTTTTTTCGCCACTTTCAGCCGCGGGTTTAGGGGGGGCAATGGGATTTTGGGCATGACTAAGCTGATGTTGCCCGATTGTCAGCGTGGTTAGAACACTGACCACAATTGCCCCGACAAGTTTCTCCCCACCCGTAAATCGGAATTTCATAAATTTAGTTGAATATTAACAAATGAACGGTGCTATAGATTCTAGCCTTTGAGGGGATTGATTGCCAAGCAAGGTCAGATTTTTGAACTAAGAAGGTCGATTTTTTTCGTTTTTCAGGGTTGGTAAAGCTACTTGACCCGATTGGGGCGGTAAATAGTATCTTGCTGCTTCTTCTTGCTTGATTTGCTTGCTTTTTTGGCTCTGTTGCCACCTGGCGAAGATAGCGATTGCCATAATCGTTGCCCCTAAAGATAGCAGTGTCCATCTTTGTCCTAGAACCCCGATGATGACATCTACTGCCGCTACGGTAAAGATAAAGCTAGTTATTGGTTCTTGACGGTAAGCTTTCTTGAGAAAACGCGGCCAGAGGAGATTACTCATTTTATCTATTATTTTTACGGTTTCGATAATTCCAGCTTATCCTATCACCCTGAAAAATGTTGTCGATCGAGGTGATGGGGGTTTTTCAGTGAACAGTAATCAGTAATCAGTAATCAGTAATCAGTAATCAGTAAGAAAAATAGTATTAGGGATTCTACTGCTGAACTGCAAATAATCAACACCAGAGGAGCCGATCCTTTAACAAATACAAAGAGACGATACCCCCTCAAAACCAGTTGATAGGATTATGGTAGTGACCGAAATCAACTTTTAAGAATCTATAATGGGCTTTATTGTCCATTATTATCTAATATAACGGCTTTAAAGCCTGTTATATGCACTTTTCCTCGGTATTATCATGGCCTATCCTCTCTACGTCGCTTTTATTTGGCATCAACACCAACCCCTCTACAAATCCTGTCAAACTCGCACCGATGCTTCGGGACAATATCGCTTACCCTGGGTGCGACTGCATGGGGTGAAAGATTATCTCGATTTAATCCTGATTCTAGAACGTTTTCCCAAATTACACCAAACTGTCAACCTTGTCCCCTCTTTAATCCTGCAATTAGAGGATTACGTCAACGGACTAGCTATAGACCCCTATCTTGCCCTCACCGTCACCCCAGAAGCGCAGTTAACCCTGGCACAAAAACACTTTATCCTCGAACACTTTTTCGATGCTAACCATCGTACCCTGATCGATCCGCACCCCCGTTACGGGCAATTATACGCACAGCGTCAAGAAAACGGTCATAGTTGGTGTATTAGCCATTGGCATCTCCAAGATTATAGCGATCTCTTGGCTTGGCATAACCTCGCTTGGATCGATCCTATCTTTCACAGTGACCCAGAAATCGCTGCTTGGTTAGAACAGGGAAAAAACTTCACTTTAAGCGATCGCCAGCGAATTATCTCCAAACAGCGTCAAATTCTGCGTCGTATCTTGCCGCAACACCGGTTAATGCAGGAAACCGGACAACTAGAAATCATTACCAGTCCCTACACCCATCCAATTTTACCCCTGCTGGCCAACTCGGAAGCCGGCCGGGTGGCAGTGCCGAATATGACCCTTCCTCGCCAATATTTCCACTATCCTGAAGATATTTCCCGCCATCTCCAGAAAGCTTGGCAAATCTATATCGATCGCTTTGATAAACATCCTCGAGGACTTTGGCCCTCGGAACAATCCGTTAGTCCCGCGATTCTCCCCGCAGTCGCTAAACAGGGTTTTCAGTGGTTATGTTCCGATGAGGGGGTGTTAGGTTGGTCTCTGGGACATTACTTTCATCGCGACGAAAAAGGCAATATTAGCGAACCGGAATTGCTTTATCGTCCCTACTGTCTGGAAACTAGCAACGGCAATTTATCGATGGTTTTCCGCGATCATCGTCTCTCGGATCTGATCGGATTTAGCTATAGTGGCATGAAAGCGCAAGAGGCCGCTACAGACTTAGTTAAACACCTAGAAGCGATCGCCGAACAACTGAAAACCAACGCAGAAACCACGACCCTAGAAAAACCCTGGTTAGTTACCATTGCGCTAGATGGCGAAAACTGTTGGGAAAACTATCATCAAGACGGTTTACCCTTCCTAGAGAATCTTTATCAACTTTTAAGCGACCACCAAGCGATCGAATTAGTCACCGTCTCCGAATATCTCGATCGCTTTCCCGCTAATGCCAAAATCCCTGTCAATCAACTTCATAGCGGGTCTTGGATCGATGCCAATTTTACCACTTGGATCGGCGATCCCGCTAAAAATAAGGCTTGGGAATATCTAATTTTAGCCCGTCAAACCCTCGCTAATCACCCGGAAGCGACGGAAGATAATAACCCCGATGCGTGGGAAGCATTGTATGCAGCGGAAGGTTCCGATTGGTTTTGGTGGTTTGGTTATGGCCATTCTTCTAATCATGACGCAATTTTTGACCAACTTTTCCGCGAACACCTGATCGCTCTGTATCAAGCTTTAAATGAGCCAATTCCCTCCTATTTGCTCGAACCGGTGGAAGAACACGGGGATAAACAAAGTAATCGTCCACTGGCTTTCATTCACCCCATTATCGACGGTTTTGGGGACGAACAGGATTGGGATAAAGCCGGACGGATCGAAATTGGCGGCGCCAGTGGTACAATGCACCGGACTTCCTTAGTACAAAGACTCTTTTTCGGTTGGGATCACCTCAATTTTTATCTGCGTTTCGATTGGAAACCGGGGGCAGAATTAGGCAAAGATATACCGCCTGAAGTGCATTTATACTGGTATTATGACGAAGTGCATCGTCTGCAAAGTCCAATTCCCCTAACAGATATTCCCCCTCGATCGCCCCTCGATTACGGTTATCATCATCATCTAGGAATAAATTTAATCACGGAATTTACTTGGTTAGAATTCGCTCAAGAATACTTTACTTGGCAGCGAGTTCCTAGTAGTGCCAAAGCTTCTTTTAATCAATGTTTGGAAATTGCTGTCCCCTGGGAAGGATTACACATTGAACCCGATGCTCGTCTCCATTTGATCGCAGTTTTAGCCAATCAAGGTCAATACTATGATTTCCTCCCCGTTGAAGAATTAATCTTCCTGCAAAGACCTTAAATCAGTGATCAGTGATCAGTAATCAGTAATCAGTAATCAGTTTTTTAGTTATCAGCTATCAGCTAGAATCATTTATTAGTAAGTGATCAGTAATAGTAGAAAGATATGTTTTAGCTTTAACTAATCAGATAGATGGCTCTCTTAGGTTTGGTGGCTAAAATGTATTGTAAGATACAGTCTTGGGGCAGTGAGTGGAACGAACCACGGAGACACAAAGGACACAAAGATCGATCACTAATATATAAGTTAAACTTATCACACAAAGAATAAGAGAGCCTCAATTTTTCCATTAATGCCCAATTTGCTCAAGAAGCGCAGGAGAAATTAAACGCTATCCTTGGGGAAATGGATGCGGATCACTGACAAATTCACCACATCTGTGCAGCGGTAAATTAGCTAGATATTCCCATGATCTAGCTTTTTCAGGGCGCTGAGAGCATGGAGACGGACAATCGCTTCCCCATCGGCTGCTAAAGTCAGCAAAATACTTTTATTATCCCGATCTAATTCTCCTAAAGCGATCGCTAGAGACTGTTTAACTCCTGTATCACCGAGGATCGCAGGACGGGAGTGATAAAAATTACCGAGAATTTCCCCTGCTTGTTGGCGTAATTTCTGGCAGGTTTGCCGGCCGAGAATAGCGATAATTTCCCGACAAATCAAGACATTTTCGCTATATAAAGCCTTTTCTAGGTAATTTAAAGCTTCCTCATCCTCGATCCAGCCCAATGCTCGCACTACAGTTAATTTTAAACTATCGGGAGTTAAGGAAGATTGCAGCAGTGGATTTAAAGCTTTGGCTGAGGTTGCTGTGCCGATGCGACCGATAGCGATCGCCGTTTCTTGACAGATATCGAGGTGGATATCGAATAACAGTGGTTGCAGATGGTTAACTAAATCTGCTTGGGGATAATTTGACCCTAGGTAACTACTAGCTTTAATTGCTTCCCGTCGCACCTCGATGGCCGGATCCTGTAAAGCATCGAGGATCATCGCAGTAATCTGGGGATGGTGAAAACTGCTTAAAGCTTCCATCGCCATGGCTCGAATGGCGCTAGATTCATCCTTAACTACGGTTAAAAGCGGTTCGACAATTTCTGGCCGGCGAATTTGTGATAAAGCTTGTACGGCTAAAAAACGCCTGTTCGAGTCGGACAGTAATTGTCCTAAACTAGAGATCGCAGAACTGCCGATATTAGCTAAAGCGGCCGCAGCCATTTGGCTGATTTCCTCCTCCTCCGATTTTTGCAATAATTGACTGAGAGCGAGAATACAGGCTCGATCGTCAAATTGACTGAGAATTCTCGCCAGAAACCAGCGCATTTCCCCATCTTGTTCCTCGGATTCTAACAGGGCAATTAAAGGAGCGATCGCCGATTGACCGATTTTAGGAAATAGTTTAGCTATCTCCCATCGCTGTTGAAAATCGCATTTTTGTAAAGCTTCTAGGGCTAAATCGAGGATTTCATCGTTAATAATCGGTTCAATCGCATCTTTTTGGTTTAAAAGTCGCTGTATGCTGGCGTTTACTGTCTCCCAGTCTTTTTTATTCAACGCTATCTGAGCTTTTTCTAGCAGAGCTTGCATCGTCGGAAATGGCCTCGATTTTCGTGCTACCTATCCCAAGAATGTCAGACTTTCTCGCTTTTGTCCTCTCTTCTATGCAAGAAACCGATAATAAATCTCAAAATTGTGCATCAGACTTCAGTAGAGGGCGCATCAGCGATCGCACAGTAGGGACGACTATAACAAAGGGGTATTTCCAGGTCGTGTTCTTCCAAAAAGTCCCGATTACTTAAAATCTTAGCGGTTTCTCCTTCTGCCACCACCTGACCACGACTTAAAACCACCGTGCGATCGCATAGTTCTAAAGCCAGATCGAGATCATGGGTGGCGATCACTTGGGTTTGGGGTAAAGTGGCCAACAGTTGTATTAATTGCCGACGGGATCGGGGATCCAGTTGGGCGCTAGGTTCATCAAAAACCAAGACCTGCGGCAACATGGCTAAAACCCCCGCAATCGCCACGCGTTTTTTTTCACCCCCCGATAGATTCTGACTGTTTCTCTTACCGTAATGCTTGGAATCCAATCCCACCGCGTGTAAAGCATGATGACAGCGATGGTTTAAATCCTCTCCCCGAATTCCCTGATTCATCGGGCCAAAAGTCACATCTTCCCAGACAGTGGGCATAAATAGCTGATCGTCGGGGTTTTGGAAGACTAAACCGACAAAATTGCGGATATTTTCTAAATTCTCCGGTTTAACTTGGTAGGGACCGACGGTGATTTTACCCGTTTGCGGCGGGAGAATACCGTTAAAATGCAGTAATAAGGTGGATTTTCCCGATCCATTTGCCCCGACCAAAGCTACCTTTTCCGTAGCTTCAATGGCTAAATTAATACCTTTTAACGCTTCTGTGCCGTCAGGATAGGTATAAACTAGGTTTTCAATAAAAATCGGGTTGTGGTGCATGAAAAACGAGACTTTTACCTGAGTAGATGTACCATTTGACCCCAGAGGATCAGAATTACTATGCAAATTATAGCGAGATAATCTTTCAGCTTGCTTTGGGGAACCTGTACAGAGGGCAAGGAACCGGTGTAACCCCTCGATAACATGGCTTGATAAATGCGATCGCCACGTTCGTAGGTACGGATAAATAAAGCGCCGATCATGTGTCCCACTAGCAACCGTTGCCATCGGGGACTACTCATTAAATTGCGCGCAATTGCTGCCCTTCGCATGGAATTAAATTCAGCGATCAAAACAGCTAGATAACGGTACATAGAAGCCAAAATTGCCACCAATAAAGGGGGAGTTTTCAGGGTAACTAATGCTTGCAACAGGTCGGGAATCGCTGTCGTTAAAACCAGAATATTGACCGTACAAAGACAGAGAAAAGCTTTTAGGGCCACACTGCCTAAAACTAGCAATCCCTCGCTAGTTATCCGCAAAAATCCCCAAGACCAAAGAATTTCGCCGCCATCACGAAAAAGAGTTCCCAATAAAACCACACCGATAAAGACAAATTCGATCGCTACTCTTTGTAAAAGTACGGGAATAGCCACCCGACTGATCAGAATTAAAATAATTAATCCTAATCCGTAAATCCCCCAAGTTTCCCAGCTACCATTCGGAGTTAAGGCTGTGGCAAAAACTAACAAAAGAGTAACTAAAACCCGGGTATGGGGCGCAAGTTTCTGCCAAAAACCGAAATTTTGGCGCTCATTTTCGCAAGAAAAAGTGGCAATGTGTAGCATTTATTCAGTTATCAGTTATCAGTTATCAGTTATCAGTTATCAGTTATCAGTTATCAGTTATCAGTTATCAGTTATCAGTTATCAGTTATCAGTTATCAGTTATCAGTTATCAGTTATCAGTTGTTATCAGTTATCAGTTATCAGTTAAGTACCTAAGCAAAATTAATTACACATCTAAGCCACTACTCCGTCAGACTTCTGGTGTGAGGAAACAGTGAACTGAAAACTCAAATCCGATCCCTAATAGCTGTCTCCCGTCTCGGATCGGAGTCTCGACTAGGAAATTAATTTTGCACGACTACTTATCAGTTATCAGTTAGAAAGGGGATTTAGGGATTTAGGGATTTAGGGGTTTAGGGGTTTAGGGGTTTAGGGATTTAGGGAAATTTCAGCTAAATGCCCCACGTCCCCACGTCCCCACGTCCCCACGTCCCCACGTCTCGACTCCTTACTCCTGATTTTGGGATTTTGCAATCACTAATTTACCGATACCCCAAGCGATGCCGAAAGTGGCAAGAGTTCCCAGAAAACCAGCGAGGGGAGTGGCGACACCTTCGGGAACACCTTTGAGGGCATAACCATCAAAAATTCGGGCGAAAGGTAATTGACTACCGAGGGCGTTAGGGTCTTCTTTCTTGCTAAATTGCAAGTCTTCCGCCACTCGATCGAGTCCGTCGGGATCGGGACTGGCAAAGGGAGAAAGAAAAACGGCGATAATTAGGGAGCATACCAGACCAATCAGAAAAAATTGGCTATTTCTGCGAATATTCATGGGCTAATCTTTATTAAACCTCTTGCATAATTAATTTTTGAGGGTTCAAAAACGGTAAAAATAAGGATTAAATTGCATAAAATCCTTAAATAGACCATTTAATTGATTATTATTCATTCTTAATTCTCCTGACCTGACCCTAACAACAATTTTTGATTTTTACAAGAGGTCTATTGACGAGAAGCGTAGGAAGGAGGAACAGAAGTATTAACGGAATGGGGCGGATCGTAGAGAAGATCGGGACGGGTTCGCCAGATATAACCGACAGCGAAAACGGTAATCACCGCTTCCCCGATGCCGATGAGGATATGCCAAGATAACATGGCAAAAAGGGCGACTAAAGGCGGTACAGTCCCCGATAAAGCCAATTGCAGGGCGCAAGCCAACGCACCCACCACCACACTTGTCCAAGCGGCCAGGGCAACAGCGATCGCCATACTGCGCCAACTATGAAAACCGAGGGCTTTCCTAATCCCTAGATAGAGATAATAACCGCCAAACGTGCCGAGCAAACCCATATTGACGATATTCGCCCCTAAAACCGTTAAACCGCCATCTTGAAAAAATAAAGCTTGCACGATAAAAACCACCGCCATCACCAAAGAACCCGCCCAGGGACCGAGTAAAACCCCCGCAAGAGTCCCCCCTAATAAATGTCCGGAGGTTCCCCCCGGAATGGGAAAATTAATCATCTGGGCGGCAAAAATAAAGGCGGCACAAACTCCCATCAAAGGTACAGCCCGTTCAGCGTAGTGACCGCGCACTTTTTTGAGAGAAAAGCCAATCAGGACAACCGCAATTATCCAAGTAAATAGACTCACCGGTGGACTCAAAAAGCCGTCGGGAATATGGAGGGCGAGATAAGGGGTAAGGAGAGGGTGAAACAAACCAACTCCCAGAAAATTAACAGACATTAAAATTCAGTCTCCTTGGGAATTTGGGTTAAAGATTTGCAGAGAATTGTCTCGCTAGGACGGAAAAGTCCTCTCTTCTAGTAGATAACTAACCGCTTCATTCTACAATGCCCTCTCTGGGGATTTAAACCCTTTAGCTTCTTAAGAATTTCTGTTATTTTTCCGGTCGTCAGGGTTTAGCTATCAGCCAAAATCAGATTATTCTCAAGCAGTCAAATTATTTAAATTATTATTAATTTTTCGAGTTTTTTCAGTTTTTATGCTAGGACTCAATCAGTTATCAGTTATCAGTTATCAGTTATCAGTTATCAGTTATCAGTTATCTGCTTCTAAAGGCAAGAGGCAACAGGCACTCGTGCAAAAGACAGAATCTGACAATTTTCCTACCTAAAAAGAAGGTTAGAAACTAAGCACATCAAAGCTTTTAGCTTAACCAATTAGGTCTTAGATTCGGCCCTTGTTATCAGTTATCAGTGTAATACCTCCCACTTCCTAAGATAAATAAAGATGAATCAGCTTAAAACTGTTGCTTTATTGGGTTTACTAGCCGGTTTACTTGTCGCTATTGGCTACGCGCTCGGTGGTCAGGGCGGTGCTTTAATTGGTTTAGTAATCGCCGCCATTACTAATATCGGTTCTTGGTACTTCTCCGATCGCATTGCTCTGGCCGCTTACCAAGCCCAACCAGTCAGCCGCCAACAAGCCCCCGAACTCTACCAAATGGTGGAAAATCTCTCTCGTCAAGCCAATATTCCCACGCCGCAACTCTATATCGTCCCCACCCCCGCCGCTAATGCTTTCGCCACCGGCAGAGATCCCGAACACGCCGCCGTCGCCGTTACCGAGGGCATTTTAAACCTGCTGCCCGCCGACGAATTAGAAGCAGTTATCGCCCACGAATTAACTCATGTGCGTAACCGGGATACCTTAACCCAAGCTGTTGCGGCCACCGTTGCCGGGGCGATTTCCTACCTCGCCAGAATGCTGAGTTATGGTTTCCTGTTTGCTGGCAATTCTCGCCATCGTCAAGGGGGCAATCCCATCGGTTTACTACTTACCATCTTTCTCGCCCCCCTTGCCGCCACTGTGATTCAGATGGCTATCTCTCGTACCAGAGAATTCGAGGCCGATGCTGGTTCCGCTCGCTTGACCGAGAATCCCGAAGCTTTAGCCCGGGCTTTAACCCGTTTAGAATCGATCGGTCGTCAAATGCCCTTAAATGCTAATCCTGCCTTTGAACCGCTGTTAATTAGCAGTCCTTTTTCGGGGCAGTTTCTGGCTAATTTATTCGCCACTCACCCATCCACCGAGGCAAGAATCGAAAATCTCCGTCGCATTCAACAGGAATTATTAACCTGATCCCGTTCTTAATTTTTAGAGGTTATCTGATGATAAGCTATCAGAGATAACCCCCTCTTTTTCGCTTTTTCTAGCTTGGTATAAAACCGTGATCAACTCTGAAGAAAAAAGACCGACTTGGGACGAATATTTTTTAATGATCGCTAAATTAGCCGCCACCAGATCCACCTGTTTAGCTTTTCCCGTCGGTGCGGTAATTGTCAAAGATCGGCAGGTTTTAGCCACGGGGTACAATGGTTCCCCATCAGGAACGGTTCATTGTACTGCCCAGGGTTTTTGTTATCCCGGTTTGGGAACCTGTCGAGAATCCGGAGAAATTCCCTCTCGGGCAATTCATGCCGAAGCTAATGCGATCGCTCAAGCGGCCAAACACGGTATTTCTACCCAAGGGGCTAGTATTTACGTTACTTTAGAACCCTGTATTTCCTGCTTAAAACTAATTATTTCTTCGGGAATTAAAGAAGTTTTTTACGAAGCGGATTTTAATAGTGGGACAAAAGCAATGTTAAGGGATTCTTTTCTGGAAACGGGGATTATTAAATATAAAAAGATTTATTTATCAGAAGCAATGGCTAGTCATGCGGCCTTATTTTTATTAAATCCCATTTCTATCGATCTCAGGTAGTTATCCCAAGGATGCTAATTACTAGGAAAACTCTCTATCTCTAGGGTAGATAAAGTTAGTTTACTTGGGATAAAATAGCGAAAATTTTTTATGGGCGGGTTTCCAGAAAAGGTTCGATATCGATGGGGAACCAATCCCCGTCTAATACCTGTTCAAGAGTGAATATAGAGTACAAGGGAATCGCATTTTTATCGACTACCCGCGCGTTAATCAGGGATTTTCTGGCGGTTAAATAGGCTTTCTCCAAAGAATTGCGGGCGTGGTTGACGAGGGTGGCACTATCTATTTTTTGTTCTAATTGCGCTCGGAAAGCCGCAATCTCCACTATCCAGTCACGGGCATTCCGTTCTTTTTCCGATTCCCAATAGGATAGTTTTAGCAGGTGTTCGATTAAAACGGTTAATAAACTCGTTATTGCCTGTCTCTCGCTTTTTCCCATCCATTTGACTTCCTCGATCAGGTGTTTCCAGTCCACCCGGTCAAACTCTTTTCGCTTTAACAGTTCGGCGGTTTTTTCCGTCCAGAGAACAAAATCTTCCTCGTAGAGAGCGGTCATAATAGATTTCTCATCCCGACTGGGAGCGCAGGGTAACGGGTCAATTATAACGCTCGATCAGCTTCTCGTCCGGGGAATTTTTGCCAAGTTAGATATTTATCCCCTAGCACAAGTTGTTCTTTTTGTCAAAAAAACTTTTCCTTTTTAACAAAAGTACACAAACATTTTGATCAACGCTCTGGGCTAAAAAGGGGAGAAAGAGAGAAGGTCACTAATAGTCTTTAAGTAGGGTCTGCTGAAAAAGTTTTTCCTAGGGGCAGGGTGTAGGGTGTGGGGTGTGGGGTGTGGGGTTTTACCCATTTTCATCGGGTAAATTACCTAATTTTCAGGGAAAAAGTCC
>NZ_SFBZ01000264.1:0-6223 GCF_007095495.1 Microcystis sp. M_QC_C_20170808_M9Col
AATAAATCATTTTTAAATCCACAGCAAGAACAGAGTTTTGTACTCGGATAAAACCTGTCAACTTCTACAAGTTTTCCTCCCTCTCTTTTTAGCTTGTAGTCCAAGAAATTAAGCAACATCCCAAAACCAGCGTCATGTATTGACTTGGCTAATTTAGTCCTTGCTAACCCTTTAATACTAAGATTCTCGGCTACAACGATTTGGTTTTCATCGCACAACTTTCTGGAGAGTTTATGAAGAAAATCTTGTCTAGTATTGGCTATCTTTTCGTGAACCTTGGCTACCTCCTTAATGGCTTTTTGGCGATTATTAGACCCCTTGGCTTTACGAGACAATGCTTGTTGTCTCCGCTTTAAACGTTTAGCGTATTTTCTGGTAGGTTTGATTGGGTCAACCTTGTAGGTTGTTTCACCATCAAAAACCGTAACCAAAGAAGATAAACCCAGGTCTATCCCTGATATTTTTAGTTTTTCAATGGTTGTTGAGTCATCCATCTCAAACAAGATGGCAGCAAAATATTTATCTGTACTGGTTTTAGAAACAGTTACCGACTTAATCTGACCATTTATTACTTGAGAAATCTTAGCTTTTACAACCCCTAATTTAGGTAGTTTAATTCCCTTATTTCTAATTGAACAACTTTCAGGATAACGGATTGATTGTTTTTTATGCTTACTTTTAAACTTAGGGAATTTTGTTCTTTTTGAGAAGAAGTTCTTAAAAGCAGATTCTAAGTTTTTCAATGATTGCTGCAAGGTGGCGGCAGTAGCCTCAGCTAACCATTCAAAATTAGGTTGTTTCTTGAGTTGGGTAAGGTCTTTTGCCATGTCACAGTAGGTCATTCCTTTACCCGTCTCTAGGTACTGATTGTTAGTTTTATTTAAGTAGTAATTCCAAATAAAACGAACGCAACCAAAGTTTTTAGCTAGGGCTAGTTCTTGTTCTTTGTTTGGGTATATTCTCACTTTTAAAACATTTAACATCAGCCTGAACCCATCTGTGTTATTTTCTTAGTGTAACACTTACCGCTTAAATATGTCAAGCTAATACATCCCTTGAGAATCAAGACTTTCCCAATAAGGAAACGCTGTCGCGTTAGTTTAGATTCTGGTGGCAATTCATCGTTACGTTAATTTCTGGTATATTTTTGATTAAGGAGAAATTTAACGGGAGTCCTCTTGCTCCATTTAGATAGACTATAGGACTTATTGTGACATTTTTAGGAATATCTATGGGCATCGATCGCAGAGAGTTTCAGCAGCGTCGTCAGCAGGTAATGGAAAAAATCGGCCATGGAACCGCAATTTTTCGCAGTGCGCCCATGGCGGTCATGCACAATGACGTAGAATACACCTATCGTCAGGATAGTGACTTTTTTTACCTGACAGGATTTAATGAACCCGATGCGGTGGCGATTTTAGCACCCCATCACCCCGAACATCAGTTTATCCTGTTCGTACAGCCAAAAGACCCAGAAAAAGAAACTTGGACCGGCTATCTCCACGGTGTGGAAGGAGCAAAGGAGATTTTTGGTGCTGATGAGGCCTATTCTATCCAAGAATTGGAGGAAAAATTACCCCAATATCTCGAAAAAGCCGAAAGAATTTATTATCATCTCGGACGGGACAAAACTTTTAATACAAACGTTCTTAATCACTGGCAAAAATTAATCGCCACTTTTCCCCGTCGCGGCACTGGACCGACTGCTTTAGAGGATACTAATTTTATTCTCCATCCTTTGCGCTTGCTGAAAACCGCAGCCGAATTGGACAATATTCGCAAAGCCACCGCTATTTCGGCCCAGGCACATAATCGGGCCAGAGAATTCACCAAAGTTGGTCACTATGAGTATCAAATTCAAGCGGAAATTGAGCATACTTTTCGCCTAGAAGGGGGTATGGGTCCTGCTTATCCTTCTATTGTTGCTAGTGGTGCTAATGCCTGTATTCTGCACTATATCAACAATGATCGCCAAGTACAAGAAAATGAGCTTTTGTTAATTGATGCCGGTTGTGCCTACAATTACTATAACGGTGATATTACCCGCACTTTTCCCGTTAATGGTAAATTTACCCCCGAACAAAAAATTATCTATGAAATTGTTCTGGAAGCTCAATTAAAGGCGATTGAAGTGGTAAAAACTGGTAATCCTTATAATCTTTTTCATGACACAGCCGTGAGAACAATTGTGGAGGGATTAGTGGATTTAGGGCTATTGTTCGGCGACATTGATGAGATAATTAAAGAGGAAAAATATAAGCCTTTTTATATGCACAGAACTGGCCATTGGTTAGGATTAGATGTCCATGATGCAGGAGGTTATAAAGTTAACGAAGAAACTTGGCAAACTTTGCAGCCCGGTCATGTTTTAACCGTGGAACCGGGGATTTATATCTCCCCCGATATTAAACCTGCTGAAGGACAGCCGGAAGTGCCAGAAAAATGGCGGGGTATCGGTATCCGTATCGAAGATGATGTGTTAGTTACTGCCACAGGAAATGAGGTTTTAACTGCAACAGTTCCCAAAAAAGTTGAGGATATCGAATCTAAGTAAAAAGCTCGGTGTTAAAAATTGTCAGATTCCCCCCTAACTTATTAAGGGGGTATCAAAGGCAAAATTTATCTTCAAAGGAGATTCAATTAAGTTTTTTCTAGAGATTATCATGATTGCTACCAAAGAAAAATTATATACCTTTGCGGAATATTTAGATTATCGGGACTCCACAGATAATAAATACGAATTATTTAACGGAGAATTAATTTCCATGCCTCCCGCTAGTGGCTTTCATGCTTTGATACTTAGATATATATTTAAGGTGTTAGAAAGGGAAATAGAGAGGCTACAATTAGACTGGCAAGTTATGCCCGCTACGGTGGGAATTCGCACCGATAAAGCTAAATCGAGAATTCCAGATTTAATGATTTTAACTGCTGAACAATGTCAAGAGATTAGAAATATGACCACAGCAGTGATTGAATTTCCTCCCCTGTTAGTTGTAGAAATTGTTAGCCCGGGTAATGCCGATGATGACTACCGTTATAAACGTTCAGAATACGCAGTGAGAGGCATTCCTGAATACTGGATTATCGATCATATGGCTCTAAAAATATCAGTTTTAACCCTGATTTCGGGATTTTATGAACTGGCAGAATTTAATCAGGAAGATAGAATAATATCGGTGACATTTCCCGATTTACAATTAACTCCTCAAATGGTCTTTGCACAGTAGCATTATTAACGATTATGACTATCCCCTTAGACATCCAACAACGTTGCCAACAACTAAAAACAGAACTACAAAGAGCCAGTTATGCTTATTATGTTCTTGATGATCCTTTTATACCCGATAGCGTTTATGATCAACTTTATCGGGAATTAGAGGACATAGAAAAGCGTTATCCCCAATTAATCACCCCCGATAGTCCCACCCAAAGAGTCGGGGATAAAATCTCTAGTCAATTCGTTTCTGTCCGTCATAATATTCCCCTGTATAGTCTCGAAAATGCCTTTAACCTCGAAGAATTAAATAAATGGGGCAACCGTTGGCAAAGATATGTAAATGAAACCCAAGACACGGAATATGTGTGTGAATTAAAAATCGATGGTTCCGCGTTAGCTTTAACCTACGAAAACGGCTTTTTAGTCAGAGGTGTTACCAGAGGGGATGGAGTCACTGGCGAAGATATTACCCCCAATGTGCGGACAATTCGCTCTATTCCTTTACGCTTAAATATAGATAATCCCCCAGCAATTGTGGAAGTGCGCGGCGAAGCTTTTTTACCCCTCGATACCTTCGATAAAATCAATCAAGAAAGAGAAGAAAAAAGGGAATCTCTCTTTGCTAATCCCCGCAATGCGGCAGCGGGAACCCTACGACAATTAGATCCGAAAATAGTTGATAAAAGACGCTTACAATTTTTTGCCTATACCCTGCATTTAGACGATAACAATATCACTACTCAATGGCAATCCTTAGATAGATTAGAAACCCTGGGATTTCTGGTTAATCCCCACCGTCAACTCTGTCCATCCCTGCAAGAAGTGGCGCAATACTATCAAGATTGGCAAGAAAAACGTCATCAATTAGCCTATATGACCGATGGTGTCGTAGTCAAAAT
Source organism: Microcystis sp. M_QC_C_20170808_M9Col (assembly GCF_007095495.1). NCBI lineage: Bacteria > Bacillati > Cyanobacteriota > Cyanophyceae > Chroococcales > Microcystaceae > Microcystis > Microcystis sp. M_QC_C_20170808_M9Col. The sequence goes on from NZ_SFBZ01000264.1 coordinate 4,120, forward strand.
CAACGATTTACAGCGACAAAATCGGTTAGGATTCACTCAAAAATTCCCCCGGTGGGCAATCGCTTTAAAATATCCTGCCGAAGAAGTCCCCACGGTAGTTAAAGATATTATCGTCAACGTGGGACGCACCGGTGCGGTTACACCCATGGCGGTGATGGAACCGGTACAGGTAGCAGGAACCACCGTACAAAGGGCTACTTTACATAATAGCGATCGAGTGGCCGAATTAGATATCCGAGTCGGTGACACGGTAATTATCCGCAAAGCGGGGGAAATTATCCCGGAAGTGGTGAGAATCCTGCCAGAATTGCGTCCTCCCCAGACTTTCCCCTTCCAGATGCCCACTAATTGCCCTGAATGTCAATCTCCCCTAGTTCGTCCGGTGGGGGAAGCGGTGACGCGCTGTGTCAATAGTTCCTGTCCGGCGATTTTGCGGGGAAGTGTAGTACACTGGGCTAGTCGCGATGCCCTCGATATCCGGGGATTAGGGGAAAAAGTGGTGATTTTGCTGATTGAACAGGGATTAGTTACCGCCATTTCTGACCTCTACAGCCTCGAAAAAACGGAAATTGCCAAATTAGACCGAATGGGCGAGAAATCAGCCTTAAATTTAATTACAGCTATGGCTCAGAGCAAAAATCAAAGCTGGTCGAGGGTACTTTATGGGCTAGGGATTCGCTATGTGGGCAGCGTTAACGCCAAAATTCTCGCCGAAAGTTTTCGGACTGTGGAGGAGTTAGCTAACGCCAGCGTGACTAATTTAGCCTCTGTCTATGGTATCGGTGAAGAAATCGCTCAATCGGTCTATGATTGGTTTAGAATCGAGGCTAATCGGGATTTAGTCGCTAAATTACAGGCGGCGGGTTTACAATTGGCTGCGGCAGCAAAAACCACCACCACGAAAGCGACTTTAGCAGGGAAAACCTTTGTGATTACTGGCACTTTACCAACTCTCAAACGGGAGGAAGCGAAAGAATTAATCGAAAAAGCTGGGGGGAAAGTGACCGGTTCTGTGAGCAAAAAAACCGATTATTTACTGCTAGGAGAAGCGGCGGGTTCTAAGCTAGAAAAGGCCCTAGAATTGGGCATTACTCAGCTAACCGAAGCACAATTACTCGAATTAATCAAGGCTTAAAAGCTTAAGATTGGAGCAAATCTGCCGAAGCATTAAGTAGAGTCTGCGGCAACAAGTTTTTCGGTGGGGGTAGGGTGTGGCCCCCCCAACCCCCCCGACATCGGGGGGGCAGGTGGGGTGTAGGGTTTTACTGATTTTGAGGGGGTCAATTACCCAATTTTCAGGGAAAAAGTACCTGAATTTTCCCCCCGATCACTCCCATATCTGGTACTTTTTGGAAACCAAAAAGTCTAAAAGTCTTATACAACAAGGTTTTTAGATTTATTCAGCAAACCCTAGATAGCCTTATTAGTGTCAAAATAGACCTGCCAATAGTTATCGTTAGTGCAATAGGGACGTACTGCCAAGAGAGGTCCGGAGGGATTAAATTCTAAAATTTCCACATCGGGGGCGGGATTAGTCAAAACATTGGGGATACGGCCAATTTTATCCTTTAACAGGGCGATCGCTTCTTGGACATTTACCCCGTGACTTAATTGAGCAGTCAGATCCACACGACGATAGGGATTAGCAGAAAAATTTTGAATATTACCAGAAAAAATGCTGTTATTGCCGACTACAGTTCTAATGTTGTCAGGAGTGTTGATAGTAGTCGCAAATAAACCCAATTCCTCCACCGTGCCAGTTATACCTGCTGCAGAGATAAAATCGCCCACCTTGAAGGGACGGAACATGACTAAAAAAGCCCCGGCGGCAAAATTGGCCAACAGCCCCCCCAAGCAGCCCCGATCGCAATACCAGTAGCGGCTAAAAGTGCGGCAAAAGAGGTGGTTTCAACGCCAAAAAAGCCCAAAATCGCCACGATCAGGACAACTTGCAGGGCAATGAGGATGAAAGAAATGATATATCTATTGACATCCTCGCCGCCGTAAAACGGACGGCGATTCCCAAACCTCACGATTTAGGTTTCTGCTTCTTTCCCTTGCGGGGTTCCGCACCTGCCTTAACAGATTTACTCTGTTCTGGTCT
>NZ_SFBZ01000265.1:0-17730 GCF_007095495.1 Microcystis sp. M_QC_C_20170808_M9Col
TAGGGCTAATTGTGCATCTGCTGGGCAAACAAATTAGCCTGTAATTCAGAGCCGGCAATCGTTTTGACGATTTAGATAAAATTTTCAATGTGACACTTTAGGGTGCGGAATGTGGGTTGGTATCATCCCCAGACGACTGGCTACTGTTGCCTGTTCCCTAAAACCAGAGACTTCCTACCTCACCATTAAGATAACTGCTATAAATGGCATTAACAGTGCTGTGTTTTCACTGATGACTGAAAAACCCCCAAGCGCAGAAAAGTTAATGCTAATGTTAAATTAAATTAAGAAAATCCCCATTCTTCCTCGGCTTATATGCAGTTAACTTGGCTTGATAGTAATTCTTGGTTAATCGAAATCGGGGGAAAACGCCTGCTTCTCGACCCTTGGTTGGTAGGTTCCCTGACTTTTGGTAATTTAACTTGGCTATTTGAGGGCAAAAAAACCGCTAATCATGCCATTCCCGAAAATATCGATCTGATTCTTCTCTCCCAAGGTTTGGAAGATCACGCCCATCCTCCTACTTTACAGGTACTCGATCGCCAAATTCCCGTGGTAGCTTCTCCTAATGCCGAAAAAGTGGTTCGAGCGCTCAATTATACCCATCGCATTTCTTTAACCCACGGCTCTAGTTATATCTTTGACAATGCGATCAAAATTACTGCTGTCCCCGGTTCTCCAATCGGGCCGACTCTGGTGGAAAATGGTTATGTTATCAAGGAATTAGCGACAAATCAGAGTATCTACTACGAACCCCACGGTTATCATTCTCCTAGCCTCGATTCTCTGGGTAAAATCTCCGTGATTATCACTCCTTTGATTGACTTAAAAATACCTTTCCTCGGACCGGTAATCAAAGGACAAGAAAGCGCCTTAGCAGTTTGTCAACGCTTGCAGCCCGAATATATTATTTCCACCGCTGCCGGTGGTGATATCGAGTTTAAAGGTTTATTGATGGCGGTGTTAAGTGCGGAGGGTAGTCCCGAATCTTTTCAAGAATTATTAACATCCCATGCCTTACCGACAAAGGTAATCGATCCTCGTCCTTGGCAACCTTTTACAGTGGAATTGGGCGAGTGCGTTCCTGGTTTGAGCTAATCTAAGTTAAGGGAAGAATAGAAAAAAGTCAAAACTTTCTTCCCGATTTTTATCTAAAAAAGTAGAATTTTTGTTATATCTTTGCTGGCTACAGATAACATTAATTGTTTTAAAAAACTGGCTCTCTTGAATATTGGATGTAAAATGGGTAAAACCCCACACCCCACACCCCACACCCCACACCCCACACCCTGCCCCCAGGAAAAACTTTTTCAGCAAACCCTATATAATTAAAAGTGGCTCTTCTCTGCTAAATTTTCTATGAATCAGTTGCCCTTATTTTCTCAATCAAAATCAGTGCGAGACTTTTATCAACCTGATGCCGAAATAATTCTTTATCAAGGAGATAGCAATAATTTTATCAAGACTATACCAGATAATTCTGTGAGCTTGATTATTACTTCTCCTCCCTACAATTTAGGAAAAGACTACGAAAAAAAAATCTCTTTGGATACTTATCTGGAAACCCAAACCAAAATTATGCGAGAATTCTCTAGAATCTTGCAAGATAATGGCAGTATTTGCTGGCAGGTGGGAAATTTCGTTCAAGAGGGAGAAGTTTATCCTTTAGATATTTTTTATTATCAGCTATTTAAACAAATGGGTTTCTTTTTAAGAAATAGAATTGTCTGGCATTTTGGCCATGGATTACATACCTCTAAAAGATTTTCTGGCAGATATGAAACTATTTTATGGTTGACAAAAACCGATAAATATATCTTTAATCTTGATCCAGTGAGAATCCCCGCTAAATACCCTGGTAAGCGCCATTTTAAAGGTAAAAATATCGGTAAACCCTCTGGTAATCCTTTAGGGAAAAATCCCAGCGATGTTTGGGAGTTTTTAGCACAAGAATGGGATGAGTTACTATGGGATATTCCTAACGTTAAATCTAATCATCCAGAGAAAACTATCCATCCTTGTCAATATCCGATCGAATTAGTAGAAAGATGTGTTTTAGCCTTGACAAATGAGGGGGATTGGGTTTTTGATCCCTTTGCCGGGGTTGGAACTTCTCTGATTGCTAGTATTATGCACAATCGTCGAGTGATGGGGAGTGAAAAAGAAGCAGAATATGTGAAAATTGCCCAGGAAAGAATCGCTGCTTATTTGCAAGGAAATCTCAAAATTCGTCCTTTAGGAAAACCTATTCATCAGCCTAATGGTAAGGAAAAAGTTGCTCAAATTCCCGAAGAATGGCATAGTAATATATAGGAAGTAACACTCAATCTCCCCAGGAGAGTACAGGTTTTTGCTCTCATATCCTTGGGTTTTAATGCTTACTGCCGTCTAACCCATCCTGCAATAATTGATAAGTTTTTTTGTCACCATTTTTAGAGAAAACTTTGCAGAATTGTGGCGGTTTCTTGACCAGTTTTTTCCCAACTAAAAAGCTCGGCGCGTTGGCAACTGAGGGACTTTAATTTTAGGCGTAATTGTTCATCAGTAGCGATTTGCTGCATTGCCTCTCTCATCTCATCGATACTATAGGGATTAATTAAAATTGCCGCATCTCCTGTGACTTCCGGGAGAGAGGAAAGATTAGAAGTAATGACAGGAGTTCCACAGGCGATCGCTTCTAGTACAGGTAATCCGAAACCTTCCCAAAGGGAGGGATAAACTAAAGCAGTTGCTTGGTTTAAAAGTTGCGGCAATTCTTCATAGGAAACATAGTTTAAAAATTGCACTCGTTGAGAGATTGATAATGCTTCTACCTGTTGCTGCAGAGCCGGGGTAAAACGGGAGTCAAATTGACCGACAATTAATAATTGATATTCGGGATCAATTTGGGAAAAAGCAGTAATTAAACGAGCGAGATTTTTATGAGGATCATAACGACCAAGATAGAGAAAATAGGGACGAGTCGCCAGATTTAGAGGACGAAAATTATCAGAATCATATCCAGAAAGAATCACGGTTATTTTGTCAAGAGGTATCTTAAAAAACTTATTAATATCGGCGGCGGTTGCTTGGGAAACAGCGATAATATGTGTGGCTTTTTTCAGGACTTGGGGTAAATAGTATTTATTATAAAAAGTTAAAGGAGAAAATTTCGGGAACCGCAGGGGAATTAAATCATGAACTGTGACAATATAGCGGCAATTTCCATAAATAGGTGCTTCGGGAATGGGGGTAAATAGCAGGGAAGACTTTAATTGTTGATAGGTTTGATAGAGTTTGGTTTCTGTCCAAATTAAGCGCCTAATATTGCCTTTGGTTCCCTGCTCTTGGTTGAGGTTTGCCGAGACAGGATAGGTGTTAAAATCTGGGTAACTATTAGAAGTGATTAGGGTAGGATTTAAGTTAGCTAATTGGGGAATGAGATTTTTAGTATAAGTGGTTAATCCAGTATATTTAGTACCGAGAAAAGCGAGATTGATTAATAATTGATGGTTTTTATTCATAGATATTAGCTAGTTAAGTAGGTAGGTGTTAAAAGTTGTCAGACACCCCCCTTATCAAGCTGTCCTTTAGTCACATCTTTCTTAACATTTCAAACCTTTGTAGCACAAGGCTTTCAAGACTCGGTTAACAATTTGTAATATTCCTTGTTGACACCCTTACTGACAAAGAAAAAACTGAAATCAAGTCAGGATAAGGGTTGGAGTGCTTACTGCAAAAATTGTTAAGAAAGATCCCTATAAGGGATAGCTTATCAAGGGAAGATTAAGGGGAGATCAGCACCCCCCTTATCAAGGGGGGATTAAGGGGGGATCCATCTTCAATTTAATTATAAATACTTACTTATTATAAAAGAGAACGATAAGCTTTTATAGTAGCTTGTGCAGTTTTTTGCCAAGAGAATTTTGCCGCTTGTTTTTTTCCTTTAGTGATTAATTCTTGACGGAGAGAGGTATCACTAATCACCTGATAGATTGCTGCGGCAATTTCTAGGGGATTATCGGGATTAATTAATATTGCCGATTCTCCCGTGACTTCGGGTAAAGATGCAGTATTAGCAGTTACCACAGGACAACCTAAAGTCATCGCTTCTAAAACTGGTAATCCAAAACCTTCATAAAAAGAAGGATAGACAAAAACATCGGCTTTTTGATAATAATCTGCAACTAAGTCATCAGCAAGATAATCAAGATGTTGGATACTATCTCGAAAGGGAGACTGAGATATTTTATCGAAAATTGGTTGATACTTCCATCCTTTTTTGCCAATCAGAATCAGATTATGGTCTAATTTATACCTGTCCTTGAGATAGTTAAAAGCACTGATAAGATTAATAATATTTTTTCGTGGTTCTAGGGTACTAACAAAGAGTAAATAGGGTTTAGTGATAGTTAGAGATGAGGGAGAATTGGGGAGAGAAGAATAACGACTTGCGAGGGGAGTAACAAAAATTTTCTCTGGGTTCACATCTAAATATTCAATAATATCTCGTTTGGTACTTGCGGAGTTAGCAATAACTAAATCTGTCCATTTTAGAGATTGTTTAATGCGTTGGGTGTAGGTTTTGACAATCCCCGTGACAAACTCAGGATATTTCATAAAAGTAACATCATGAATAGTCATAACTTGACGACTCTGACGACAAGGATACACCACATGATCCAATCCGTGGAGAATATCGGGAGAATCAAGAAAGTTTTCTAGATAGGTAATTAGAGGATTAGGAAATCGGGTTAAGATATTGCTAAGACTGACGGGAATTGGTAAACATTTAACCTCTGGATAGGATTGCAGTTTTTCGGGGATAGAAAGATTACCCCGCAGCCAGTTTTTTACCGATGGTTGAAAACAGAGGGACAGGGAAAAGTTTTCTTGGTTTTGTAATTTAGCTAATTCGGCAATCAGGTGATAAGCATATAATCCAATTCCACTAGGATTTTGTCTTATCGGTGTACCATCAACTAAAATTTTGAGCATTTGCGGTTAGATGAGATTGACGGGATAGATATTTTTAAAATTACAGATTCAATTGTCAATTTTGCTCGCTTAGGACAAGATTAAAATCGGCAATAAACTCCACCCTAATAGTTAATGTTACCCTATAGCGCCCCTAAATAGCAGCCTTTTTGGGCTAGGTTACGGTGAATACTTAATTTATCGGGCAATTTTTTCGATTATTGTCCCCTCACCTACCCTATTACTATGATTGTCAACGGGTACTTATAAGCTAAGACCTATTTTAATAGGCTATCCTTAGATTAGCTGCATCTCCTTGAAGAGAAACACTGTAATTAGTTATAATCAGGGAACAATAGCTTCCCCGTACTTGTGGTGAGCGGAGATTTCTGAAAAGTTATCTCAGGGATGAAGTAGTCCCCTACAGAACCACTAACATCGGGTAATACCGAAAAATACTGATTAACTAATGTTTTCACTATGTTTAATCGTTTAGTATCTTTTAAATCCTTAGAAGGCCATGAAGGTGAGGTTAAATGTCTAACTTTTTCCCAAGATGGTAAATTTTTGGCTAGTGCTGGAGATGATAGTAATATTCTAATCTGGGAATGGAGAAAAAATCAGAAGGTTTCTTTAACTAAAAAAATTGATCAAGTTTTTGAAGATGATATCAATAAAATGTTTGGAGATCTAGAGGAGGGGATTGGCAATATATTTGGAAATAAGGGTGGAATCGCTATACCTAAAATTAATGATATATTCTCAAAACCTCCTCAAGTAAAGGTTTCGGAGATTGATGATATATTTTCAAGACATAGACATAAAAGAATCAATTCTGTTGCTTTTAGTCCCTGTCAAGGATTTTTGGTTAGTGGAGGAGATGATCAAACTGTAAGAATTTGGTCACTGGAAACTAAAAAATTAATCTCTACCTTAACGGGACACCAAGATAAAGTTACAGCAGTAGCTGTTCATCCCGATGGGGAAATTATTGCTAGTGGTAGTGAAGATAAAACCGTGAAAATATGGTCAGTAAAAACTGGAGAAATTCTTTCTACTTTACAAGGTCATAGCGATAAAGTTCTAACAGTTAAATTTAGTCAAAATGGTCAACTTTTAGCCAGTGGTGGCGGCGAAAATGACAAAACGGTAATTATCTGGAATCTGGGAGAAAAAAGCAGTATTACCTTAAAAGGTCATTCCGATTGGTTTGGAGGTATTTTATCGGTAGATTTCGGCAGTAATAACAAATTTTTAGCCAGTGGCAGCAAAGACAAAACTATTAAAATCTGGGACATTAAAAGAGGGACAGAGGTAAAAACTCTCAGCGAACATAGTGATCATATCAATTCAGTTAGTGTTAGTCCTAATAATCAACTATTAGCCAGTGGTGGTGATGATAAAAGCTTAAAATTATGGGATTTAAAAGCAGGAAAAGCGATTATTTCTATTCCCCATCCCCAGAAAATCTATTCCGTTTGTTTTAGTCCCGACGGTAATTATATCGCCACGGCCTGCCAAGACAAAATCGTGAGAGTTTATGGCACTTCCGAACTACAATCTTTGGCAAGTTGAGCAATCTTTGAGCGCACCGGATGCTTATCGGTGTCTAATTAGGGTTTGCTGAATAAATCTAAAAACCTTGTTGGATAAGGCTTTTAGACTTTTTTGACCTCAAAAAGTGCCGACCATTGGAGTGATTGGAGGGAAAATTCAGGTACTTTTTCCCTGAAAATTAGGTAATTGACCCCCTCAAAATCGGTAAAACCCCACACCCTACACCCTACACCCCACACCCTGCCACCAGGAAAAACTTTTTCAGCAGACCCTAATTATCTACTAGAGATCGCTGCCAGTTTGTTCCTCTCGGAAGTAAAGCTGATATAATTGACAGCTAGGCTGGGCTAGATCGCCTTTTAACTGAATTAAACCCATACTTTCCAGTTTATAGGCAGTAATCGGTTCTAATCGCACTCCCTTATCGGAAGAATTAACCACTTCCCCCATCGCTGTCAATAATTCCGGCTGTTTTTGCAGATTATCCCAGTGATGACGCAGGTGTGCCGCATAAATTCCCCCTTGGGTAGCAGCATTAGGGAGAATATTTTTTTCCCCGCGCACCCGCGCTTCCAGGGCCAAACGGCTAAGATAGGGATGACCAGCGACTAGAGCGATTAAATCCCCGATAAAACGCTGATTATCGTCATTTTTAGGCAATCCGTAGCTACTAGCCAAGTTTTCCAGTTGTTCGAGGCTAAAACCGGGTAATTTAATTGCGCGACCGACATTAAAGGGAGATTGATTAGCGTCCAATTGAATATAGATTTCCGTGGAATTAGCAATCGCTAACCGCAAATTCTGCCAGATTTCTAAATTATTAGCTTCTTCGTGCCAACAGCGCAAAAGCGGCAAAAAATCCCTAGCGATGTCGGGATACTCGAAAATTCTGTCTAAATTATCTAGGGCCAAAAAGAGCGGCCCGTTAATCTGTTCCAAAAGATAGGACTGAAAATAGGTTTGACAACTGATTAAACTGCCAAATAGTTCCTCGTCCCAATATTCATCTAATTGAGGCTTTAAACCCAATTCTCGGCTGACATTTGCCGAAAACCAGCGACAAAATCGGTCTAAACTGGCAAACATCGCCTTTTCTGCCACTTGACAATTAATATAAACTGTGCTATGTCCCCAACTATCTGCCTGAGCGAGCAGATGCTTAAGGAGAGAAGTTTTACCAGTCTTTTCGGGGGATTTAATGCGAATGAGTGACCCCGGACGATTAATTTCTTGATAACAGTCGCTTTCGACGGGAGGGCGGCTAATATAAGTATCTATAACTGATTTTTCTGCTAGTATCGGGGTGGGGTGATTTTTCCATTCGGGATATTTGATATCTTTGAACCATTCCCGGAGGATTTGGAACTTACCCGGCCCTTTACTACCTAATTCTAGTTCGGGACAGCCATTATCTTTATCTGCCGAGAAATAGCTATAGATTTTGGTCATTTGTTTTTTATAGGTTTCATGGCTGGCAGCCTCAGCCATTTCCCAAATTTCCTCATCCGGTTTGCGCCAATTTTCATAGGCAAAACGAACCAAAAAAATCTCCTTTAATTTGCCTTGAACACCGTATTCTCTAGCTAGATGTTTAAGAAACTCGTCCCATCCCTGTGGTTTCATCCGGTTCTACTTTATTCTACTTATATGCCCTTTTTTTCCATGTTAACCCCTTTTTCCCTCTTGGCAATGGGACTGACATCCGAGCGGGAAAACCCTATGCTAAAAATAGGTCAATTACCTGATGGTGTCTAAGGGAGTAAAACCATGAAAATCTCGTTAACCTTGTTTGTTGTGGCCTCCTTGCTGTTAGGTTCAATTCCTCACACTTTAGCGGTTAATAGTCAAGATAACCATTTTGACCATTCCTCTTGGCCGCTAATTTTACAAAACCGTGACTGTAAGGGTGATAAGGACGATAATTGCAATTAGTCCTGATTATCTCGGTTAAGGTTGTTAATCTATATCCCCCACCGATAACAAAATCGTGGTCGGGATTTTTTTTATGAACTCGCCTGTAATTCCTCTAAACGTGCTAAAACTTCGGCGCTGTGAATGGCAGGATTTACCCCTAAATAAATCTCTTTTAAAATCCCTTGCGGATCGATAAGATAGGTATGACGCAGGGAAACATAACCCATCCAAGAACCATAAGCTTTACTAACATCTCCGGTAGTATCTGCCAGTAAGGGAAATTTTAAACCCTCCGAGTCACAAAATTCCGCATGAGAATCGACATCATCGGCACTTACCCCTAAAACTTGCGTATTTTTAGCCATATATTTCGGCAAATCCTGCTGAAAACGTCGCGCTTCTAGGGTACAGCCGGGGGTAAAATCCTTGGGATAAAAATACAAAACTACCCATTTACCCCGATAGTCCGATAGGGAAATATTCCCTTCTCCCGTGTTAGTCGGTAGGCTAAAATCGGGTGCCGGTTGATTTAAAGGGGGTTGGGGGCCACCTAAAGCGTTAGCATCGGGAATCAAGGCAAAAAATGCCAGAATTACTGCAATTAAAAAACTCAACAGTTGACGACGAGACATAATCAGTTATCAGTTATCAGTTATCAGTTATCAGTTATCAGTTTCTTGGTGTGATAAGTTTAACCTAATACGGGAGCGATCTATCTTTGTGTCCTTTCCCTCGTTCCTGTCACACCAGGAAAATTAACTGTCACCACATCTCCAGGGGAAAACGTCACCAATCAACCCCCCTCCACATCAGAGAAAGTTTTGGCCGCATAGTTTAGGGAAAAATTGACAAGATCGATCTGATCCTCCTCAGTCCAGGTATCACTTTGATCTAGCGATGGTTGTTGTTGTTGTCCGACAAGTTCATTGAGAATGATTGTGGCCAATCGTAAACGTTCTCCTGATGATAAGTGACAAACCACTTGATTATAAACTTCTTGGGCAGTAGTGGGCATGACAAAAAACTGATGACTGAATGCTTCTAGCTTAATATTCTTTACATAACTTGACAAGGAAAGGGCGAGGTAAAGGGGGAAAATAGATCGAGCTTGTCTTCATCTGCCTAACGATCATGTCTATTGTCACCCTTAACCCCGTTCAATCCCATCAAGATTTAGTCATCGATCCGGGTAAAATCACGGGATTACGGGGAAAAATCACCATCCCTGGCGATAAATCCATATCCCATCGTTCCCTGATGTTAGGAGCGATCGCCGAAGGGGAAACCGTTATTCATGGGTTATTATTGGGCGAAGATCCCCGCAGTACCGCTAGTTGTTTTCGTGCCATGGGTGTGGAAATTTCCCAACTCAACAGCGAGAAAGTGATCGTCAAAGGTAGGGGTTTAGGGAATCTTGAGGAACCCTTAGAAATCCTCGACGCGGGCAATTCCGGCACGACGATCCGCTTAATGTTAGGATTATTGGCCGGTCATCGAGACCGTTTTTTTGTCGTTACCGGTGATGCTTCCCTGCGATCGCGTCCCATGTCCAGGGTGGTGAAACCCCTCAAGGAAATGGGGGCGCAAATTTGGGGCAGAAAAGCCCATTCTTTGGCTCCTTTGGCCGTTTCTGGGGAATCTCTGCAACCGATCCACTACTATTCTCCCGTCGCTTCTGCACAGGTGAAATCCTGTCTTCTCCTCGCAGGACTGTTAACCGAGGGGAAAACCACAATCACGGAACCCGCTTTATCTCGCGATCACAGTGAACGGATGCTGCGCGCTTTTGGGGCAAATATTGAGGTGGATGGGGAGACTAATAGCGTCACGGTGACGGGTTATCCCACTTTAACTGGACAAACGGTGATTGTACCGGGAGATATCAGTTCGGCGGCTTTTTGGTTGGTAGCGGGGGCAATCGTGCCTAATTCTGAGTTATTAATCGAAAATGTGGGAATAAACCCGACTAGAACCGGAGTTTTACAGGTTTTACAGGCAATGGGAGCAGATATCACCCTCGAAAATCAACGGGTGGTGACGGGGGAACCGGTGGCAGATCTGCGGGTGAAATCCAGTCAACTACAGGCAACCACGATCGCCGGTGAGATTATACCCCGTCTGATCGATGAAATTCCGATTTTGGCAGTAGCGGCGGTTTTTGCCCAAGGAACGACAATTATCAAGGATGCCGAGGAATTACGGGTGAAGGAAAGCGATCGCCTGACGGTGATGGCCACCCAACTCGATCGCCTAGGGGCAAAAGTAACAGAATTACCCGATGGTTTAGAGATTACCGGCGGTACGGGCCTATTAGGCGCGGAAGTGGACAGTTTTACCGATCATCGCATTGCCATGAGTCTAGCGATCGCTGCCCTCAATTCCCGTCAACCCACCACTATCCATCGCGCGGAAGCGGCCGGCATTTCCTACCCCGATTTCTTTAGCACCTTACAGCAAATTTGTCAAGAGTGAAAATATTAAGTTTTTCTGCGAACGGGCGAGGGGTAACTGGTATAATTGCGGGATAAATCACAGAGTAGTGGGCCACCTGTGTGATAATCGAGTTCATCGATCGAAATAGCGGAAAATAGAAGCGTCCCTCATTCAAATTTCCCTGAAAAATATCTCCCTATCTACCCCACTCCCGTCTTCTATTCCCCACCGATAATGGAAATCATCGCCCAATTAGAGAAAGTTTCCTATATTTATCCCGAATCCTCCAATCTAGTGCTTAAAAATATCTCTTTAGCAATTCATCGAGGAGAATTTTTAGGTATTATCGGGCCCACAGGTGCGGGAAAAACTACTCTCTGTTTAACTCTTAACGGTATTGTCCCCCAATTCTACGGAGGGCGTTTTTTTGGTTATGCAACGGTAGCCGGTTTAGATACTTTAACCCATCCCGTTAGCACCTTGGCCCGCTATGTGGGGGCAGTATTTGAAGATCCCGAAACGCAACTTTTAGCCACTTCGATAGAAAATGAAATCGCTTTTACCTTAGAAAATTTACGGCTACCGCGAGAGGAAATTAAAGCGCGCATTCCCAAAGTTTTAGCGGCAGTCCGGTTAGAGGGAATGGAAAAAAAATCCCCCGGGGAATTATCAGGAGGACAAAAACAACGATTAGCGATCGCCGCTGCCCTCGCAGTTCAGCCCGCTTTGTTAATTCTCGATGAACCCACCTCCCAACTGGATCCGGTGGGATCCCAGGAAGTTTTCGCCACCATTAAGGAGTTAAATCGCCATCTCGGTGTCACCATTGTGATGGTCTCCCACGCAGCCGAGGAAATGGCCGAATATGCCGATCGCCTGGTACTATTAAGGGAGGGTGCGATCGAAGCCATGGGAACCCCAGCAGAGATCTACTCCCAAGTACAGCGTTTACAGGAAAATGCTCTGCGTCCCCCGCAAGTGGCCACTACTTTTGCTTTGATCGATCAAAAAATCGGGGCGATAAATTCTATTCCTGTCACCCTAGACCGCGGCTTTGCCCGTTTAAACGAGCTTAAATCCTTTTACCATCAAATAACACCAAACCCTCCCTTATCATCGGTTTCTGACCCCTTAAACCCCCTACTGAGCGTTAAAAATCTCTGCCATACCTATCCTGATGGTACTACCGCTTTGCGGGATGTGTCCCTCGATATTGCCGAAGGGGAATATCTGCTGATTATCGGTCAAAATGGCGCAGGAAAAAGCACTTTAGTCAAGCATTTTCTCAATCTTCTCTCGGCAACCACCGGTCAAGTTATGATTGACGGACGTTCGATCACTAGCTTTTCTGTTAGTGATTTAGCTCGTTCGATCGGTTATGTGGACCAAAATCCCGATAATCAGATTTTTAACACCACTGTGGAGAAAGAAGTATCATTTGCCCTGACTAATCTCGGTTATCCTCCAGAAATCGTTACCCAACGCACGAAAGCAAGTCTAGAAGCCATGGGATTGCTAGAATATCGATTCTATCATCCTCTCTCCTTACCGAAAGGCGATCGAGCGCGGGTAGTGATTGCGGCAATTTTAGCCATGGAACCGCGTATAGTTGTGTTTGATGAACCGACCACCGGCCAAGATTACCAAGGGGCTAAGGCAATTTTAGAGGTGAGTCGTCAATTACACCAGATGGGCAAAACCGTGATTGTGATCACCCATCACCTCTATTTAATGCCAGAATACGCCGAAAGAGTAATTATTATGGGTCAAGGAACTATTCTTTTAGATGCCCCAATCCGGCAAGCTTATCATCAAACCGATCTCTTGGCCAAAACCTATCTAACTCCACCCCAAGCAGTTTTATTAGCACAAAAATTAGGACAACTTTCCGGTTATCCCAATTCTCTTTTAACTCCCCAGGAAATTGCCGATTGTTTTCAGAGGATTTAGCCTTGAGGCTATTTAACTGTTTCTAAAATCAACTTCGATCGCTTAACATTATCGGGTACAGGAATCGGATAATCGCCATTAAAACAGGCAGTACAGAAGGTTTTCGGATCTTCCTTCGTTGCTGTTAACATCCCATCGTGACTGAGATAAGCTAAACTATCCACCCCGATTTGTGCCTGAATTTCCGCCACCGATTTAGTTGCCGCAATTAATTGCTCTTGGTTGTCCGTATCAATGCCATAAAAACAAGGATGAGTCACCGGAGGAGAAGATATTCTCATGTGAACTTCTCTTGCTCCGGCATCGCGTAAAGCTTTAACTAATTTCCGGCTAGTGGTTCCCCGCACGATCGAATCATCAACAATAATAACTCTTTTTCCCTGTAAAACATCCTTTAAAGGATTCAATTTCATCTTAATCCCCGACTCTCTCATGTGTTGGGTTGGTTGAATAAAAGTCCGTCCCACATAACGATTTTTAATCAATCCTTCCGCGTAGGGAATATCAGAAATGCGCGAAAATCCGATCGCAGCCGGAATACCTGAATCGGGAACTCCCATCACCATATCTGCTTCTACCGGCGACTCTTTGGCTAATTGTTCCCCCAAACGTACCCGATAAGTATATAAAGATTCCTCGTGGACAATGCTATCGGGACGAGCAAAATAAATCATCTCGAAAACGCATAATTTTTTCTCCGGTTTAATGGCCCAATCCACCGAAGATAAGCCATCTTCACTAATCCAAACTAATTCCCCCGGCTGCACATCCCGCAGATAATCGGCCCCGATAATATCTAATCCGCAGGTTTCCGAAGCTAAAACATAACGGGGGGGATTGCCTTCTTCTTGCAAAACCCCAATTACTAAGGGTCTGACACCATTGGGATCCCGCGCCCCGATAATTCCCGTCGGTGTGCCGATAACAAGGCTGTAAGCCCCGCTACAATAGCTAAAGGCATCGATCGCCGCTTGTATCCAATCCTTGCCACTATCCACTTCCTGGCCGATAGCGACGGCGATCATTTCCGAGTCGGTGGTGGTGACGAGATCACAACCGCGCTTTTCCAATACATTTCTTAACTCAAAAGTATTGACTAAATTGCCGTTATGTGCTAGGGAAAGTTTACCCAAACGGCTTTCGATCACGGCTGGTTGGGCATTGGCCCGACGGCTAGAACCGGTGGTAGAGTAACGAGTATGACCGACGGCGTGAGTACCCGGCAAGGTTTTAAGGACAGTTTCGTTAAAAACTTGGGAAACTAAGCCCATTTCTTTGTAACAATGCACCGTTTCCCCGTCGTAGGTGGCAATACCTGCCGATTCCTGTCCTCGGTGTTGCAGGGCATAGAGTCCGAAATAGGTCAGTTTTGCTACTTCTTCCTCGGGGGCATAGAGTCCAAAAACTCCACAGGCTTCTTCAGGCTTATCGACGCGGTTCAAGAATAGGGATGAGTCGGGATGGCTAGACATGGGAAGGTTGGGGCTGCAGAATACTTTGGTAACAAAATCTTAACCGATCTTAATCTTCTTTTAACGATTTATTGATCAGCTATCAGCCTTTATTTACCGATATAATCGGCCATCTTATCTAGCTGACGGCCTCAAGATTACAGCCTTCTTTCGATCGCTTTTGACCAAACTTGCTGTATAGTTTCTAGACTAACATCGATCGCCGGTTGTTTATTCCGGTCAAAAATCCGAAGATTCTCGCTTTTTTCGCTAACTTTGCCGGTTATTTGCCAATAGTCTCCTAATTGTGTCTTTAGGTATTCTTCCCAATCTTGCCGATTTTCGGAGGAAACGGAGACGATAATGCAACTAGCTAATTCTCCGAATAACACCGCGTCAAAACGGCCTTGATTGTGCCAAGAAAGGTCAATTTCCGCCCCTAACTGCCCACTAATAGAGCATTCTGCCAGAGCAGTGGCTAAACCTCCCTCCGCGCAATCGTGGGCAGATTTCAGCCAACCGGCGCGAATTCCCCGACGACAGGCCGCTTGTACCTTTCTTTCTAATTCAAAATCAATTACCGGCGGTTTTCCCGTCACCAAACCGTGAATAACGGCTAAATATTCGGAAGCGCCGATAGTTGGCAAGGAGAAACCCAAAAGATAAATTAAATCCCCCGCTTTTTGCCAACCTTGGCCGCAAATTTGCCCGATATCCGGCACTAATCCCACCATACCAATCACGGGAGTCGGATAAATAGACTGGGGGCTGCCAGCTGCATCAACGGTTTCGTTGTACAAAGAGACATTACCCCCAGTCACCGGTGTATTCATTTCCCGACAAGCTTCGGCAATACCCTGACAAGCAGTGGCTAATTGCCAATAACCGATTGAATTCTCTGGACTTCCGAAATTGAGATTATCCGTGACAGCAATGGGGTCAGCCCCAACACAGCTAAGGTTTCTGGCAGCTTCCGCCACGGCCAACTTAGCTCCGTTATAGGGATCAAGATAAACGTATCGCGGATTACAATCTGTAGTCGCCGCTACACCTCGCCGAGAATTTGCGGGATTAGCACCCAGAGGACGCACGCGAATCACGGCCGCATCGGCTCCTCCGGGAAGAATAACGGTGTTATTCTGGACTTGATGATCATATTGACGATAAACCCAGCGTTTTGAAGCAATCGAGGGACTATCGAGCAGTTTTAATAAAATCTCGTTATAGGATTCGGGAATAGGAATCGTGCTATCTTGCCATAATTGAGCTTTTTGGGCGTATTCTGGCGGTTCTGTTAGTAATTCCCGATGATAAATCGGAGTATTATCCGCCAGGGCCGTGGCAGGAATTTCGGCGGCAATTTCCCCTTTAAATAATATACGGACGATCGGTTCTGCAATTACCTGGCCAGCGACCACAGCCTGAAGTCCCCAACGCTGGAAAATCTCGATTAATTCGCCTTCTCGTCCCGATGCTGCCACAAATAACATTCTTTCTTGGGATTCCGATAGCAGATATTCGTAGGGGACCATCCCGGTTTCCCGGACGGGGATTTTATCGAGGTCTAATTCAATTCCCACCCCTCCCTTGGCCGCCATCTCGGAAGTAGAACAGGTGATCCCTGCGGCCCCCATATCCTGGGCCGCCACCACCGCGCCGGTCTTAAATGCCTCTAAACAAGCTTCTATCAGGGATTTTTCCAGAAAAGGGTCGCCCACTTGCACCGCGGGCCGGTCATCCATAGATTTATCGGTTAATTCGGCGCTGGCAAAACTCGCCCCTCCCATACCGTCGCGGCCGGTGGTAGAACCAACGTATAAAACCGGGTTTCCTAGACCTTTTGCCCCAGATTTGACGATTTCCTCGGTTTCCATTAGCCCTAAAGCCATGGCATTAACGAGGGGATTGCCATTGTAGGCATTATCGAAGTATATCTCACCGCCCACCGTGGGAACGCCGACACTATTGCCATAATGACTTATTCCTTCCACGACTCCGGCAAAAATGCGACGATTGCGGGCATCTTCCAAGTTACCAAAACGGAGGGAGTTGAGGATAGCAATGGGCCGGGCCCCCATGGTAAAAATATCCCGCAGGATGCCTCCGACTCCGGTAGCGGCACCTTGGAACGGTTCCACCGCAGAAGGATGATTATGGGACTCGATTTTAAAGGCTAATCGCAATCCATCGCCTAAATCCACTACTCCGGCATTTTCTCCCGGTCCGACGAGAATTTTTTCGCCAGTGGTGGGGAATTGTTTGAGCAGCGGCCGGGAGTTTTTATAACAGCAGTGTTCCGACCACATCACGCCAAACATTCCTAATTCGGCTTTGTTGGGGTGTCTTCCCAGTCTTTTGACTATTTCTTCGTATTCTTCGGGTTTGATGCCTTCTGAGGCAATTTCTGCGGCAGTGAAGGGGGTAGTCATGGGACAATGCGATCGAGGGACAAGATTTATTGTATAACGTCTGATGAGATCGAGTTATACTGCTTAGTAAAAGACAAGAAAGTTAAAAGGTTTGCGCTAGTAAAGTTAAGCTAAAGACATAGTTTTATGATCAGTTGGAACGAAACTATGGCAGTAGAAACAGCTTTATCAATGAAAGCCTTATACGATCAGGATTTTGTTCTCTGGGCTTCAAAAACCGCCGAACTTTTAAAGCTAAAAAAGTTTGATGACGTGGACTGGGAAAATCTGATCGAGGAAGTGGAGTGCATGGGGAAAAGTGACAGACGGGCTGTAGAAAGTTTATTAACCCAGCTTATCGAACACCTGTTTAAGTTAGCTTATCGAAAATCGGAACGGGAGCGAGAACGAAACGTCTGTCACTGGGTAGGAGAAATCGCCAGTTTCCGAACTCAACTAGGAGAGTGGCTAGAAACTACTACTCTCACCAACCACGCGCGGGATTATTTTCAAAAAGCCTACTCGAACGCTCGGAAAACTTTAATACAAGCGAAAGCAGTCACTCGCGACGCGATTCCTCTAGAGCCTCCTTTCTCCCTCGAACAGGTATTAGATGGGGAATGGTTCCCGATTGATATCGATCATTACTTCGACGATTTTCCTTTTACTTAGACCCATGTTATCCTGATAATATTGGCTTTCAAAACTGAAATATGGATGCCCTGATTCAAGAACTGGAAATTAAACTGCGTCAATGGCAACCGGCAACTGTTGAACAGGTGCGACGTTATCTTGTCGAGATTATCGAATTAGCAGACCAAGATGGGTTAGAACTTCTCCGTTCTAGATTGGTTGAGCAGGAGGTATTGGATATAATTGAGGAACCCGAAACCCGGTGAAGTTTCGTTGAGGTAGCCTTTTAAAATTAAAAAACAAAAAACAAAAAACTTCTGCTAAACTAGAGGCCTCTTTTTGAGTTTAATTGCGTGAAAACTGACAGTATTTTCTATCAACTCTTACAAAGATTTCCCGCTTGTTTCTTTGATTTGTTGAACCTTCCC
>NZ_SFBZ01000266.1:0-20785 GCF_007095495.1 Microcystis sp. M_QC_C_20170808_M9Col
TTGATAGAGACAATTTTGGTTTATAAGTTACCCCAAGTCAGTAGAAAGGAGATAGAAGCGATGTTTAGTTTAAGTGATTTAAAACAAACTAAAGTGTATCAGGAAGCTTTAGAAGAAGGTAGAGAGGAAGGTAGAGAGGAAGGTAGAGAGGAAGGTAGAGAGGAAGGTAGAGAGGAAGGTAGAGAAGAAGGCCGACAAGAAGGCGAATTAGCGGCAAAATTAGCCTCTATTCCTCGTTTATTGGCCTTAGGATTAAACTTTGAACAGATAGCACAGGCTTTAGAATTAGAAATCGAACAGGTTAGACAAGCAACTCAAGGGGAATAGGAAAAGTTCAACGCGATCGCAATAAGGTTAGATAGCGTATCATGCTAAACGACTTTTGTACTATAGCAGAGAGACTAGCTGTGTCATCATTAGACATCTCCGAAAACGTAGGGACAATTCATGAATTTTACTCCGAAAACGTAGGGACAATTCATGAATTGTCCCTACCAAGGGTTTCAGGTTACGCATATTTAATTTTAGGAAATATCTATTCTCTATCATCTGGGATTATTGGCATATCTGTAATGATTTGATGGCATCGAACACAAGCCTTAACCCCTTGTTCCAAACGCCATCGACAGAAATTGAAAATCGAATCTTCTATGCAAACCCTAATTAAGTCTTCAACTGTTCATCTGAGATATTAACAGTAATGGAAGCCATTAAAAATCTCAAAAAAAAATCGACCCGCCCTTAGGCGGGAGACAAAGGGCAAAAGAGCAAAAGAACAAAGGGTTAAAGTCCTGGGGAGACACACGCAACCCGAAAACCGTAACCGAAATGGCCTATTATGCGGGTGTAATCGTCGTGGCGGTTAGCGGAACGGCAGTACCTTGATAAAGTCTCCCAAGAGCCGCCGCGCACTATTTTGAAAGGATTGGCTCTTTGATAATTTGTTATCCAAGCACTGCCATCCTTTGGCGCATTCTCATAGGTACTATGCCAATCGTCTTCGCACCACTCCCAAACATTGCCACTCATGTCATACAGTCCCCAAGCATTGGGCTTTTTCTGACCCACAGGATGAATTGTCTGCTGAGAATTTCCGTCATACCAAGCGTAATCTCCTAACTGATTAGCATCATCACCGAAATAAAAGCGAGTGGTTGTCCCCGCACGACAGGCATATTCCCATTCCGCTTCTGTGGGGAGGCGATAGGTTTTCCCTGTTATTTGACTCAATTTCTGACAAAAGGCTTGAGCATCATTCCAACTAACATTTTCTACTGGATTTTGCCGATTATTTTTAAACCGAGAGGGATTTGTTCCCATTACTGCTTCATATTGTGCCTGAGTCACTGGATATTTCCCAATCGCAAAACTGTTGACTTGAACTTGGTGTTGAGGCTTTTCTCTACTTTGAGCATCAGAATCACTGTCAGGAGATCCCATGAGAAATTCACCTGCTGGTAAGTTCACCATCTCTAGTGTTATCCCGTTGGGTAGGTTTTCGGTAAATGAAGTTTTATTGCCTAGTGCTGTCTCTGGTTGAGGAAGGGGAGGAATAGGAGAGTCACCGACGACGGAGGTGATAAAATTCCCGACTCTCTCGATTACATGATTGTTGATGCGTTGAATGGCGGTTTCGAGTTCGATTTCCTCATCGGGGATTTCCACGTCTGTCCATTGCCATCCTTCCTGCTCGGCTCGCTCTAATGCGATCGCTAAACGGCCGCGCTTTTCTTCGCTGGTGACAAGGAAATTGAGCAAACTAGCCGATAGATTCTCGTTTTTGCGGAAAGATACCGCCGATTCGGAACTAAGAATGTTCTGGACGAGGGATTCCACTTCGCTGACACTGCGGGAAAGTTCCCCGTCAATGGTCACTACTCGATCGATTAAGCCTTGAAACTGTCCGATAATTGGTTTTAGGTATTGTTCTAGATTAATGGCTACTTTGGCCATTTCGATCGCTTCTTTTTCCAGACTATCTAACTCCAGCTGCAACTGATACACTTGTTTGTACCCGTTCAACTCGCCGATCATTTTCGAGAAAACCTGTTTTTGTGTATCCTGATCTTCAGCTAATTTCTGGATACTTTCGCTGATTAGGTCGATTTTCTTGAGCATGAGCAAGCTGGCGCGACCAACGAGAATCACGGTGCGGAAAATCTGCTGTTTCTGTAGTCTCAGGGTATCTCGCAGTTCAGCCGAGCCGATGCTATTCTCCAAAGATTGGCGTTTTCGCTCTGTTTCTGCCAATTTCTGGCATTTAACCGCCACTGCCTCTTTGATTTCCTCGGTCAGTGACTGGAAAAACCGCCGGTATTCATCCTTATGGTCGGTGAGAAATCTGATTAACTGGTTATAGTCCTTGACTAACCTTTCCAATTCTTGAAAAGTTTCCTCGAAATTGAGGGGTTCTTCTTTTTTCCTCAATCCTAACCATGTATTGCGGACCCGTTTTCCGGTTTTAATCAGTTGCTGTCTTTCTTGAATCTGATCCTGCAAAATTAATAAATCGGGGCGATTTAGTTGGGGAAGTTGATAGGTTTTCCGATAAAGCTTGATTTTCGCCGTTTCTTCTGCCATCGCCTTGGTCGCTGAGGGTGAGTTTTTTCTATTTTAGCCCGATTTTTTGATCAGCTAGAAATCTCGGCCAGAGGCGAAAAAATCAGCGACAATGATATAAATGGAGTTATCAACACAAGTAAAGCGATTATGACTGTAGCCACGACGAACGCCCGAGATATTTTCCGCTCCGCCTACGAAAACCGTTACACTTGGGATGAACGATTCCCCGGTTACACTGCTGATATTATCCTCACCCAAGGGGAGGAAGTCTATACGGGCAAAATTCAAGTTAATGCCGATTATAGTGTGGAAGTAACGGGCATTGATGACGAGAAAGTGCAAGAAAGTATCTATAATCAAATGCGCGACATCGTTACTCACCGCAAAAGAGGCAATTTTGAGGCTTCCCACGGCAAAAACCAGTTTAATTTCGGGCAAGATGATCCCACCGGTGCGGTAGAAATTCTTGTCACCGGCGATGCGATGGGGTCTAATTATAAAGTGCGCGGCCGGGAAATCTGTCAAGTCAGTCGAGTCATGGGACCGATGGCTTTTACTATTAATACCGAGGAAAGTCTCGATACGGGAGAAGGTTATATTTCTATTCGCTATAATGCCATTTTCCGCAATGCTAAAACCGATGAATTAAAGGGAAAACGTGACTTTAAGGAAACCTACGAAAAAATCGGTAATTATTATTTACCCTCCTGTCAAGTAATTAACGCAATCGATGCGGGGGGCGAAAAATCCACCACAGAATTCACTTTTATCAATCTACAGCTTTTAGAAGCTTAAGGGTTATCCCCGCCCAAAAAGCGTTAGGATTGAAGTAACTAAGTAGGTGGGTGTTAAAAATTGTCGGATCCCCCCGCCTATCGGCACCCCCCTTATCAAAGGGGGGATTAAGGGGGGATCCCCCCTTATCAAGGGGGGCAGGGGGGATCAAACCCCCCTTATCAAGGGGGGCAGGGGGGATCAAAGACAAAATCTATCTTCAATTTAATTGAAACCACTTACTTACACTGTAATAAATCTCTGACCAGAAGCTGATTATGTCTTTAACACTGACTCCTGATAACGTCGAACAAGTTTTAGATGAAATGCGCCCCTACCTGATGGCGGATGGTGGTAACGTGGAATTAGTCGAAATCGACGGGCCAGTCGTCAAACTGCGTCTTCAAGGCGCTTGCGGTTCCTGTCCCAGTTCCACCATGACCCTAAAAATGGGCATCGAACGTCGTCTCCGGGAAGTGATTCCCGAAATTGCCGAAGTTGAACAAGCTTTCTAAATCTTGGGTTAATTAATTCTCACCACCGCCCGATTGCTAATTTAATTAGCGATCGGGCATAATATTAATTATATATTTTCTTCTAAGTGGCTAGGTGTTAAAAACTTTCAGATACCCCCCTTATTAAGGGTAGATCCCCCCGCCTATCGGCACCCCCCTTATCAAGGGGGGCAGGGGGGATCGAACCCCCCTTATCAAGGGGGGCAGGGGGGATCAAACCCCCCTTATCAAGGGGGGCAGGGGGGATCAAACCCCCCTTATCAAGGGGGGCAAAAGGCAAAAGGGAGAATAAATAATCGGTTTTTAATAACCAGATTTGGTATTATATATCTTTTTCTGCAAGATTGATAAAATTACAGAATTAATTAAGGTAAAAAGTATCTTTTTTAGCCGATTAAACGGTCAATTAAGCATTAAGATATACTTGAAAATTTTTATTAAAACTCAAAAATTATGACTGAAAATATCCCCACTATTGTGGTCATGCACGGCGACCAAACTGGAGAAGAACTATTACTAGAAGCCCTGAGAGTATTGCAACCCTCGATAATTCGTCAACCGCTTAACTTTGCCGATTTTGATCTTAGTTTAGCCCAGCGTCGCCAGAGTAACAATCAAGTGGTTCACGAGGCCGCCGAAGCGACTCTAAAAACCGGATTAGCTCTCAAAGCTGCCACTATTACCCCAGAAATCAAAGGAGATGTGGGCAGTCCTAACGCTATTTTAAGAGAAGCAATGAATTCTCAGGTAATTCTCCGCATCGGTCGCCGTATCCCCGGTATTCGTCCGATTGGGGGCGTTTATTCTCCCATTGCCATTGTCCGCATGGCCGTTGATGATGCCTACGGGGCCAAAGAATGGCGAGAAACCACTGCCACCGGCGATGAAATTGCCTATCGCACCTCGCGCATTTCTAGGGCTACCAGTCGCGCTGTGGCCGAGTTTACCTTTCAACAGGCCAAAAAAACCGGGGCGCGGGTATTTGGTGGCCCAAAATTCACCGTTAGTGCCACCTACGAAGGGATGTTTAAAGAGGAATTAGACGCGGCGGCCCAAAGACATCCGGAAGTGCGTTATCAACCCCTGTTAATTGATGCAACTTTTGCCCTACTTTTACAAACCGACGGCGAAGCTTTGGTGATTCCGGCACTTAATCGCGATGGCGATTTATTATCCGATTTTGTCTTGCAACTCTATGGCAGTATTGCCGGGGCCGAAAGTTTAGTTTTGGGATTTGATGAGGAGACCTTAGCGGTTAAAACTATTATGGCAGAAGCTCCCCACGGCACGGCCCCGGCTTTAGAGGGCAAAAATATCGCTAATCCCATGGCGATGATTTTAGCCTCGGCAGCTTTGTTAGGTTATATCGAAACTAGCGAAGCGCGCAAAGCTTCTCGGGCAATTTATGAAAGTGTCTTTGAAACTATTCACGAGGGCAAAAAAACCCCCGATTTAGGGGGCCAAATGACCATGAGTGAGTTTACCGATGAGGTGATTCGTCGCGTGGTCAGTAAGTTAGAAGTTTGGTCTGCTTTGGGGTAAACGAACTCATCTGATTGCTCTCTTAAAGGAGTTTGAAGAAAGGGTAATCCCAAAAAATAAGAATTGTTGCAAAGGCCTTGCTTTTGTTTGTTTTGCGGAGAAATAACAGCTACCTTTGAAGTGTATAGTAGAGTCCCTTTGCAGGATTAGAATAAGGACAATGAAATTACAAACTTTGACAAAAACTCTGACTATTGGTCTGATTGGTGTAGGAGCTGCCTTGACCTTACAATCACCGAGCCAAGCTCAAGCCAGATTCGAGTGTCTTTTACCAGTGACAGGCCCCCATGTGGGAGTTCCCACAACCTATGCCAAAGTCGGCTCTAATGAACGCAAACCTGTGATTCGTTGGGTTTCTGGTTATTCTAGCGGTTCCGGTTACACTCCCCAGCAACGGTGTCTAGAAGTAACTAGACGATTCAATACCCTTTACGCTCGACCAGGCGGAATTGATATTATTACCACTGGCTATCTCAATGGTCTGCCGGTCATCTATTCCCCTAGTAATGGACGAGAACGGGCAAATCGCGATAACCTATTATTTACCCTCAAGAAAGGGGAAGACGCAACCCAGAAAATCCAACAGCTATTCGACCTCCGGGAGGGATCTAGAACCGATCCTTTGTTTGAAAGCTCATCGGATTCTGTCATTGTCCATTTCAACAAATTCCTAGAAAATGCTCCCGTGGAAACAAATCTGGCTACCGGTTCGTCCCCCTCTCCACTGCCGGAGACTTCTCCCGAACAGTCGCCCCAAAAACCATCGGGCGGTTCTGTTTGGTAAACTTTTCTAGTTCTATAGATAAGGTAGGTTGGGTTGACGCAAGGAAACCCAACGCCCGCTGTTTGGTAAACTTTTCTAGTTCTATAGATGGGAGCATAGTAATCAAGTGAGTCGGGCGATAAAAAGAATTTTGGCTGGTGCGGGCGGTTTATTATTGGGACTGTCCACACCTTTGCTTGCTGTCCAAAGCTATGCTCCTGCTCTGGAACCTAACCAGGCCAATGCCCATAGCTCTCAACAACTTTCAGAACAACAGCTGCGTCAGTTAGCCAGAGCAATTACTGTTAAGGTGTTATCAGGGCAAGGCTGGGGTTCGGGCATTTTAGTCGAAAAGCAGGGTGCTTCCTACAAAGTCCTCACGAATGACCATGTTTTAGGACGGTATCGCTATCGGGGTTGGCAAATACAAACCCCTGACGGCAAGATACATCGGGGTGAGTTGGTCAGAACAGTTCGCTTGAATGATTATGATTTAGGCTTAGTTTCTTTTCGCAGTAGCCAAGTTTATTCTATTGCTGATTTGGCTAATGTCGATGATCTCGCTATCGGAGATGAAGTTTTCGCCGCTGGCTTTCCCTACGATGGCGATCGCCCGACAGAACAAGGATTTACCTTCACCGTGGGTAAACTGTCGCTTTTGAGTGATAAATCCTTTTCGGGGGGCTACCAAATCGGCTACACCAATAAGATTAAAAATGGTATGAGTGGCGGACCGCTGCTAAATCGGCAAGGTAAAGTTATTGGTATTAACGGGATTCATGCTTATCCTCTCTGGGGTAAATCCTACGTTTTTGCTGATGGAACAGTGACTTCACCGGCACTGTGGGAACAAATGAGTCGATTAAGTTGGGCGATTCCTATCGGGACTTTTTTACAATCGGGGTCATCTTCTCCATCTGCTTCCAGTCGGCAACGGCCCGCAGTGTCACCCCCACCGCTTCCCACCCATAGAGAACCCACTTTCTGGGAAGATTTTCCTTCTCCATCCTCGTCAACCCCAAGAGAAAAGAATCCCGCTCCCACAACCCTCTGGTAAATTCCACTCAACTGTATTTTTAAACCAGAATGAGCAACAATTTCTTGAAAATTTCCGCCGCCCTAGTTAGTATAGCGGTGTTTGTGGTTTCTCCTCAGATTGCTAAGGCATCAACAACTGAGCAGATAGAAAAAATTGCTGAAAAGATTACCGTTTTAATCCCCTCAGAAGAAGAGGGGGCGAATGGGAAAATTACTGCTAATGGCTCTGGATCAATTATTGCCAAAGAAGGAAAAGTTTATACTGTTCTTACTGCTAGTCATGTAATCTGTAAAGATGCTAGAGATGCCTGCAAGTTCTATTACGATCAACTAAAAATTATTACCTGGGATGGCAAGCAATATCCGCTCGATTACAATAGCATCAAAAAATTACCCGGAGTAGATCTAGCTCTCGTGCAGTTTCAGAGCGACCAAAATTATCAATTGGCGACCTTGGGTAACTATCAAGTAGCTGACGAACAATTTATTTTTGCTTCTGGATGGCCGGACCCGAAATTTATCGGCAAGCGGAAACGATTGTTCAATGTGGGGAAAGTGCTGCCCAAGGACATTACACCCTTGCTGAAAATATTTCCCCCGGAGTTGGGGTATGAGATAGTTTATACCAGTGTCACCTATGGGGGCATGAGTGGCGGTCCAGTGTTGGATCTCAATGGACGAGTCATCGCGGTTCACGGACAAAATGAAGCCGAAAAAATCGCCAAGGTTCCCGTGCCAATTGGCTTTAGTCTCGCTATTCCCATCACTACTTTTTTGAAATTAGCACCCCAGTCTGGCATTCAAGGGCAGATAAATGTCGAAAATTCGCCCCCCAATGCCTTATCTTTGCAAGAAATTGGTGATGAATTATACAAGGCTTTTGAAGTTCCCAATAATAACGATACTAATCCCCTAAACTGGCTTAATCAAGGCAATAAAATGTGGCGGTTAGGACAATTAGCCCTCGCCTATGCCGCCTATGAAAAAGCCTTGCAACTCGATGCTCAACTCTATCAAGCTTGGTACGGTAAAGGTCTGGTCTTGACCTACTGGAAACGCTCCCAAGAGGCGCTGGCCGCCTACGAACAAGCTCTCAAAATTAATCCTAACTCCAATACTGCCAAAAAACTGCGAGACAATGTCCAACAATCTTTAGAGGGAAGAAATACCCCTTCTCTAACTCCCTCACAGCCAACCACCGCGCCCACGGTGGAGCCTTCACCACAGCCCTCTAATCCGAGAAGACTATGGTGAAGTGAGCAGGGAAAATGCGGGTTAGCGAGTGGCTTCCACCAATGCAGCTAAGGATACTCCAAAGGCTCGTATGTCTGCGGGGATATTGCTGAGAAATGCTTCGTTACTGGCTGAAATCATCGCATTATAGGCCTGCACCGCCGCCAGCAATTTAACTGGATTAACCGTATTATCTGAGGTTAATCCTTCTAATCGGTTCAATAAGTCTTGAATAAGATCTAGCGGTGCGCCTGGTACAGTGCTAAGAGCAGCAATGACAGCATTGATATTATTACCCGCCTGTGCATCCCCGGTTAAGATGCTCAGTAGCAATTGCTGAATGGCTGGGGGAATCGGGATACCTGTGGGGGAGGTTAAATTATTATCAGCTAACTGAATATTCAAAGAAGCGGCCGTCTGATTAACAGAGATTTGAGCCGGTTCTCCCCCCTGAAATCCCAATCCCGTCACCGTGGTGGTGATGGGGATAGTTTGACCGGCAAAATCACTGGTGGAAAGAATTGGTCCGGTGATATCGGATTGGTTGCCGGTTTGCGCCATAACGGGAGAGACTAGGGAATTGGTCAGCAAAACCGCCGCCACTAGGGAAACTTGCCAATTAGTCAACCATTTCATCAACATGGTCTTAATCCTCATTCAAAAAACTAAGTTACACAATATAAAAACCGACTAACGGGGGAAAAAGTAATTGTAGCCGATACTCATGACGAAGCGAGCGCCGTCCCCGGCATTGCCTGTTAAATCAGCGCCGGCAAGGTTAACCGTCAAGGGGATTTTCGGGAAAGGAATCAGAGAAATACCCGCATTTAAATCTTGACCCGACCATTCGACAATGGCCGAGACCGGTTCAACTATTCGTAAACCCGCACTAGCAAACACACCCAGGGAATTTACCCCATCTTCGATGGCTCCTTCCGAGCGAAAACGACCACCACCAACACCCAAAGAGAGCGTCAATTGGCTAAAGGGTTCTTTCGTTGTTTCTGTTAACTGAAAAAATTTACTCACCACCCCGTAGATACTACTACTGCCATCTGTCCCACCCCAGTTAATAGCGTTTTCAAATCCTAGGGCCACAGCAAAACTTTCTGGCAGAGAACGGTGAATTTTAAAGCTAAAACTGCCCCGTCCGGCATTATCACCAAAAAGGCTCAAAATCGCCAGAGTTACATCTAAACCGACAATTTTCTGGGGGTCTCCCAAACCGCCCCCTAGAGCTAACCCACCATCTGCTTGATTGGTAAAACGGGTTCTTGACTGGAAACCGAAACCACCGAAAATCTGCCCAAAATTCGCTCCAAAAGCGCTGGGAGTAGAGATACTGCCACTAGGAGTAACCACAAATTCCGCCAGTTTCGCAGAAAGGGTTTGTTGCCTTAATTGCGGTTCCTCAATCAGAAACTCTTGACGTAAACGCTGCAATTCGGGGGAAACATTGGTATCAACGGGGGTAGATGCTTGCGCTTGCCATTTTTCGACTTCTGGAGAGTTATTAACTCCTACTGGTAAAAGCTGACTCGCTCGCGTTGTCCCTAGATTCGCCTTCCATTCTTCTAGGGTTGAAATTGTCCCGGTCTTTTCTGTTGCTAAAGTATCGAGGGACGATTTCCCTAGTTTATTTTCTAAGGATGAGGGCCGATTACTATCGGCTAATCCCTCTGTTGTCGAGAAGGAATTGCTTGTCAGAACTCTTTCTGTCCTCTCTAATTCTACGGGGTAATTAATGATAATTTTTTCCTGGGATACCCGAATAGAAGCAGCGTCAATGTCTAAGGGGGAAGGAATGGCTTTCACCCCATCGCAAAGTATGGCCGTCCCCAAACAGGAGGCAATGAAAATTCCCCCAGAAAATATCTGTCTCATTTGGCTGTTTCTTTTGGCTTTTTTTAACAACACTTCCAGCTTTCCTCACAGACGAAGTTAATTTGCAAGAATTGTAACTGATTTATGCTTAGATAGCAAGTTATTAAACCTGTTCGTTATCAATCATGGAATCCCCTAGTGCGCCTAAATGAAATGTAAAATATTTACGACCTCTATTCTTGGCTTCGATGGTTGTGCTGCCTCTCTGTTCACGAATCAAATAGGCGGATTATAGCGTTTCCCAATCTCATGAGGTACACCAAAATCTTAACTCCTGAATCCCGAATCCTGACTCCTGAATCCCGAATCCTGACTCCTGACTCCTCAAAACCTAAGACTCTGTACCTCACAACTATGGGAATTGCTATATATTGCTAGAACTAAAAAAAGCGGGTTGAACCCCGCTTGTAATCAACAACTAAGCCAACTTAAAGGCATCTCGCCAACACCAGCGCAACAGGGTAAAAGCTATCAAACCTTTAACCACTTCTAGAAACCAGTAACCAATCTGCAAGGACATCATTTCTCCCGACATTCCCGACGCAGTAACGGGAGCCAGTAAACCCATAGCGCTCAGATTGGGAGTGAGAAAATAGGTGTAAATTAGGGTGATTACTAAGAGAACACCGGCGAATAGGAGCGATCGATGTTCGGGGAGATGGATTAAGGTATGATAGCGGTGGAAGACAACAAAGCTACACAGCACAATCGCCGCACAAACTAATTCCAGATGGTTAAAAATGCCAAATAGCAAGTAACCAGCACTGGCAAAGCCATTTTGTGTCATCATGCCAGCTACGGATAAGCTGGGGATAATGATTAAATCGATGACGAAACTGGCACTTAACCAGAAACCAAGAACAACCATGGCTAGGGTTGTCCAATTAAACCAAGACCAATAACGCTCAACAAAAGTTTTCATTAGGCTTGCTCCTCCTTGCCTTTCTAACTTAATTGTAAAGAGCGTTCGCCAAAATTCTGGCCAGTTTTTCGGTAATTCTTAGCAATTCTTATCAATTCTTATAATATCAACTTAGTTTTCCGGAAGGGCAACCAAACAATACCGCTCTTACTTCTAGATTTGGCCACCCGCTCGGCGCAGAATTGTAAAGATTTATCAACAAGTGTTTATAAAAACCTTTAAATATTGACCAAGGTGACGATTCTAGACTTACCCTGAAACAATAACTGACTATCTACGGGTTTACTGTTATGGATAAGGATTTTCGTAACTATCGCATGGTTTGCACCCTCACCTTCGGAGATATTTACGGACAAATAATCGTTTGGTTAATCGTTATTTTTCTTACTCTGGCTTCCACTCTAGCTCTTTGGAGTAGCACTAGACAAATTTTCGCCCTCGCTACCGTGGGGTTAGTCGTCGTCCTCTCTTTGCCTTTTTTACTCTTTGCTTTCGTTACTACCCTCCTCAATCATATTGAATTCGTTCCCATCGAAGCGGAAACCAACATTCGTCGTGGTCCTGTCCCCGGAGTTAGCGGCAGCCGTGTACCCGCAGCCAGCTAAATCCGACCAAATCCCCAATAAATAGGGCTTGCTGAAAAAGTTTTTCCTGGGGGCAGGGTGTGGGGTGTGGGGTGTGGGGTGTGGGGTTTTATCGATTTTCAGGTGGTCAACTACCTAATTTTCAGGGAAAAAGTCCCGGAATTTTCCCCCCAATCACTCCAATGGTCGGCACTTTTTGAGGGAAAAAAAGTCTAAAAACCTTATCCAACAAGGTTTTTAGATTTATTCAGCAAACCCTAAATAATCTAGAGACGTTGTCAGCAACGTCTCTAGCAGTTTTTGCCCTTGTTTGCGTCGGGGTTTCTCGTTCTTGATTTTTGTTAATTTTTGTAAATTTAACTTGTTTTTAAAACCTTTTTCTGTTAGGGATTATCCAAAGAAAAATAGATGAAAGAGGCAAATCGTCAAGAGAATAATCTTGTTTGCTGCCTGATCCCGGTCAATGATAAATTTTAAAATACCTAGTCTTTTACATTTTCCCAACTCTCGGAGTGATCCCCGATGTTAAAAAATCTCTTTGGTGGCAAAAAATCTGACTTTTACCTAGAACTAAAAGAAACCGATGGTGAACAAAAAGCGACAGCAACCACGGCAGCAGCCGCGCCTGTTGTGGAAGCGCCTGCCCCTGCTGTGGAGTCTGCTGCCGCCCCCGTAGCCGAGAAAAAAGCCAAAAAAACTTCTGTTAAGAAAGAAAAGCAAGCAAAAGAAACTCCCGCCGCTCCTGTGAGCGCACCGGCACCCGTAGCCGCTACTAACGGTAAAGTAGAGCCGCAAGAAGTGGAATTTGCGACAAAATACTTGATTACTCCTAGTATGTCTCGCCGTCGCCCTGGTCCTAGTTTGAATGGTTTCAAAGACATGGCGCGCAAAGCGAAACTACCTGCTAACCGCGGCTAAATCCCCCCGGATTGCTTTCTCAACAAAAAAAAAGGAGAGCTTTCTTTGACTCTCCTTTTTCATCAGGGTGCATCTACTAACTCAAGTGTAGCAGCGAGTTTTTTTAAGGTTGGTTATTTAGGTTACTCCCTAGAGTATTTTGGGGATAATTATTACCTGTCTTTTTGGGCAATTTTTAAAACCTAGGACTAGGTTGGCTGGTGGACGGGTGCAAAATCAGCATTCATATTCTTGATTCGGCAACGCCATTAGGGATTAACTTTCGCCGCTCGGATTAGCCAACCGATTACCCCACCCGTAACACCACTGAGGATCGAACTGAGCGAAGCGGTGATCACCACTACCCCGATCTGTTTCCAGTTTTTCAATTCCCCGACTTTTTCGGCGAGATCGGTGGTTTTTCCCGCCGCGTTCTCTTTGACTTTAACTCGATCGCTTAAACCCTCTATCTTCGCGTCTAGGGTTCGGATATCGCCTTTAATTTCCGACTGCCCTAACTCTAAATTCTTCTGTCCGTTTTCTATGGTGGTTAGTCGGTTTTCCATGGTGGTTAGTCGGTTTTCGATCGCTTTTTGTCCGTTGGCAATGCCGATAATTAAATCCTCCAATCTTTTTAAATCTTTTTCAGTGGCGGCTGTCATCAGTTAAACTCCTCTTAGTTGAATTTTTCTTGCCCCGATTCGATAAGTATCTAAGCACAATTAATTACACATCTAAGCCACTACTCCGTCAGACTTCTGCTGTGATCAGTAAACAGTGAACTGAAAACTCAAATCCGATCCCTAATAGCTGTATCCCGTCTCCCGTCTCCCGTCTCCCGTCTCCTGTCTCCCGTCTCCCGTCTCGGAGTCTCCTGTCTCGGAGTCTCCTGTCTCGACTAGGAAATTAATTTTGCACGACTACTTACTTTATTGATTGCGGATAACTTTCTCATTATCAATTTCCCTCCCAGATTTTTAAATAGGCATTTTCCATATTTTGAGCGAATTTTTTCCCTTGCCAGAGCGGGGCTGTGTCACGATTTCCTAACAGTTGATGGCTGATGTCTTGACGAAGGGAGCGATCGAGTCCTAATTTTACTCCCCAGTCGATATATTCTGCCTCATTCCAGCCAATTCCGGCTTCAATACCAGCATTAATCATAAAAGTATAACTATTGCGGGCGGAAAATTGTTCTCCTACCAATGTAACTAAAGGGATTCCTTGCCATAAAACTTCTAAGGTGGTGGTAGCACCATTGTAGGGATAGGTATCTAACACCACATCGGCAATCTGTAAATTAGCGCGATGGGTATATTCATCGATATCTCTCGGTAAAAACCGCAATCTTTGGGGATTAACTCCCTCCCGAATCGCTATTTCAGTAAATAATTCTTGAATTTTTTCAGTCTTACCGACTCCCTTAATCAGAAAATAACTATTAGGCACTTGTGCGAGAATTTTCATCTGAAGTTTAATGGTATCAGGATGGCGTTTCATGCCACTTTGTGCGGAAAAATAGATGGTAGCATCGGGGGGAATTTCTAAATCTTCTCGACGGAGATTGGGAGTGCCGATTTCAAAACCATCCACTGCTAAATATGTCTCTGGTAAACGATAGATTTTTTCTCGATAATATTCCTCCGCTTGCTGGGGTAAAACGTAGGGATCGGCGATATAGTAATCAATAGTTGCTAATCCAGAAGCATCCCAACCTAACCAAGTCACTTGTTTTGCTGCGGGTTTCTGGGCCATAATCTGATTGGTGAGATTATGGGTTAAACTATCTAAATCTACTAGAATATCTATCTGATCCTGTTGAATTTGTTGGGCAACTTCTAGGGGATTTTGAGCGTAGGGAAAATGACGGATAATATCTCGGCTATCCCGGAACCATTGACGGGTAATTTCATCTTCTTCTTGGTTAATAGTATAGATGGCTATTTGCAATTTTTCTCGATCATGATGGTGAATTAACCAACGACTTAACCAACCGACAGAATGATGTTTTAAGGTACTGGCAAGATAACCGATCGTTAGTTTTTCTTGAACTTTTTTGATCCTAAACAAAGGAGTTTTTAAACTATTATTATCAAGGAAAATTTCGGCGACGCAATTAGTTAATTTTCGGTTGGCTAAGGCTCGATCGCCTAGGTAGGGTAGGGGACTAGAAACATTGAGAAAGCTAGTTTTAATAATCGGTTCTAAAGTGATATTTTTCTGACGGGTTAATTCCTGTAATAAATCATGATATTCTTGATAAATATGATCAATTTCTTGCCAAACTCCCCAGCGCAAAAGTATTAACAAAATCAGATAATTACTGTATAACTTTAGGGTTGGAGTTAGACAAATTTCTCGGAATTGATAGGCAGTTATCAAAGAATTATCAAAGTCTTCTGCTAAAATATAGAGGTTAACCAATTGTTCCAAAAGACTCAGATCATTTGGTCTTAATTGCAGACAAAGTTTAATAATTTCCACTCCAAAAGTGGGACTTTGTTGCTCGTTGGTGACTCGTGCTGCTATCTGAAAAGCTTGCGGGATAAAACTATCGGCTAATTCCTCCAGGTAGGGTAAACTTGCTTGAGCTAAATCTAAAGTTAATTCATGGGGATATAAAAGACTTTTGAGAACTACATTTAAAAGTAATTCTCGATCGGGATTAGATCTGAGATTGTCTTGAATAGGATAATTAAGTAGTTCTTCAGGATCAAATATTTCTAAATCTAAAGCTAAGTCGAATAAAGCTAATAAATTATTAATTGACTTGGGAACAATTTCCTGTAGATGATAGCGAAAATATTCTACAGCTGCCAGATCACCTTTTCTTTGTTGTCGTCGCGCTTCTGCGTCTAAAACCGCTTCTAATTCTGCTTGCCATTGCTTAACTTCTTCCAGATTACCTTCCCTTAAAACATTTTGCCACATCACCTGTGCCTCTGCTGCTAAATTTTGCAGAAGATAGGCAACTCCCAAGTACCAATAGTCAGAAATATTTTCAGGATTGTTATCGATTAGTTCCTCGTAGATTGCCGCAACTTGAGGATAATCTTCGGCAATTAAAGCTTGATAAGCGTCAGGATGCCAATTCATAAATTTAAATATCAATTATTATTTTTTTTGAGATAATATCTTCAGAAAATCTTGATGTTCTTGACTGGCTAAACCTTGCTGTAAAACTGTCAAAACCTGTCCTAAGTTACCCGCTAATAAAGCATTAACATCTAACCAAAGACCGGGGAAAACCTGCGAGTAAATTATCCCTCGACTATCGGGTTCAAGTTTAATATATTCTCCAGCATTTAATCGGAACCAATCTAATTGACGTTCATAAACTCGCCAAACAAGATATTCTTGCACTTGATTACGACGATAAACTCGCCATTTATTGTGGAGATCATAGGAAGCACTAGAAGCGGCGATTTCTACGATTAATTCCGGCGCACCTTCGATATAATCATCGTCACTAATAGTTGATTGTCCAGCAATTTTAATTCTTAGTAAAGCATCTGGTTGTACTTCATTATCTGCATCCAGACGCACTGTAGTATTATCCGCAGACATCACCCCAATTGTGGCGGCTTTATAGACCCCTAACCAAGTTAAAATATCAGAATGAGGTTCTCCATGACTCTGCACTCGTACAGGAGAAGACATATAAACTATTCCTTCAATTAATTCGGCTTTTTTTATTTCAGAAAGGTTCTGATAACGGCACTCAAATTCCTGGCGACTTAGTTGATCACCATTTTCTAAAGGAGGGGTTTTAGGGAGAGAATAAATAGGTTCAGAAGTGATCATTTTATTTGCCCCGAACAACAGTAGATTTATCCTCCCCTAGTCCAGTGAAAAGGTGACAGTTAGGGGGATAAAGCTCAAAAAGAATTGACTCATAAGTAGGTAGGCACATTTATTTGTAGGATGGGTTAGCGGTAGCGTAACATGAGCGGGCGTTGGGTTTCATGCTTCAACCCAACCTACGTTCTGGAAACTGTCAACTTAAAACTTACATCTGATAACTGATAACTGATAACTGATAACTGATAACTGATAACTGATAACTGATAACTGATAACTGATAACTGATAACTGATAACTGATAACTGATAACTGATAACTGATAACTGATAGATGGCTGCTTCTAGCTTATCCATAGCCTCATCTACTTCTGTTTCCGAGACAATTAAAGGAGGTACAAAACGGAGAACTTTCGGACCTGCGGGGGCAATTAATAAACCCTCGGCCAAGGCTGCATTAACAATAGTAGATGAAACCAACTCACTTTCTGAATTAATTTCCAGACCATTAATTAAACCCCAACCGCGCACATCGACAAATAGATGGGGATATTGAGAAGCAATCACGCGTAAACGGCTGCGTAATTGTTCCCCTCGCTGCTGGACATTTTCGAGAAGATGATCCCGTTCAATGGTTTGTAATACTGTTAAAGCTGAGGCACAAGCGAAAGGATTACCTCCAAAGGTACTCGCATGACTACCCGGTTCAAACACATCACAGAATTTTCTGCACATCATCGCACCGATGGGAATACCACCCGCTAAACCCTTAGCAGAAGTGAAAATATCCGGTTCCACTCCTAAATTCTCATAACCCCAGAGTTTACCAGTTCTTCCGACTCCCACCTGTACTTCATCAAAGACAAGCAAAATGTTATTTTCGTCGCAAATTTGCCGTAAACGTTGGAAATATTCGATATCCCCTGGACGAACTCCCCCTTCACCCTGCAGCGGTTCCAACATAATCGCGGCCACACGACGATTACCCTCATCGAGATCAGCGATCGCATTTTCCACCGCTTCGATATCATTATAGGGAATATAGGCAAACCCCGGCATCAGGGGTTCAAAGTCTTTTTGGTACTTCGGTTGACCGGTTGCGGTGATGGTAGCTAAAGTCCGACCGTGAAAACTAGCGTGAGCGGTTAAAATAACCGGCTGTTCGAGGAAATCTAGCACCGTATGGGCATATTTCCGTACTAATTTAATCGCCGCTTCGTTCGCTTCCGCACCAGAATTACAGAAAAAGACTTTATCAGCGCAGGAATGATCGACAATCCATTTAGCTAGTTCCCCTTGTTCGGGAATATAGTATAAATTCGAGACATGATGGAGTTTTTGGATTTGCTGGCTAACCACTTCAATTAAAGCAGGGTGCGCGTGACCGAGGGTACAGGTGGCAATTCCTGCGACAAAATCAAGGTATTGTTTGCCGGAAGTATCCCAGAGAAGACAGCCTAACCCTTTGGCGATCGCAATGGGAAAACGACCATAAGTATTCATCACATAGCTGTTAAAACTATCTCGATCGAAGGGTTGATTCGGGTTTAAATTGGGAGTGGGATCAACTAGGGTTGGTTCTAAAAGGGTTTCTGGACTCACTGGGGAACTCCTGCGCGATTAGACATAGGGGAAATTATAATCAAATCCGTCTGAGAAGGACGGGTTATTTAGATTAAAAACTGATTTTATTGTAATTTACTAGACAGTCTTAGGGGTGAATTTTGCTTGTCTATCAGTGAAGATAAATATCGTCGTCTGCGTCAGGAATTAATCGGGGGAATTTTTGCCCTGATTGTGGTGTTTTTGCTGGGTACGCTTTGGTATCATCTGATCGAGGGTTGGAGTTGGCTAGATTCGGCCTATATGACGATTAGTACCCTCGCTACCGTCGGTTTTGGCGAAATTAATCCCCTAGGTGAACGGGGACGACTGTTTACAATGGTTTTGATCGTGATGGGAGTAATCACGATCGGTTATATTGTTAATCGCTTGACCGAAGCTTTAATTCAAGGCTATTTTCAAGAGGGACTCAAACAGAGACAGGAGAAACGCGTGATCGATCGACTATCGGAACACTATATCATCTGTGGTTTGGGTCGCACGGGGAGACAGGTGGCGATCGAATTTCACGCCGAAAATATTCCTTTTGTAGTCATTGATACAGACCCCCTACAGGTAAATCGGGCCAAAGAATTAAATTATATTGTTGTTCAAGGGGATGCTACCTTAGATAAATCTTTACAAATGGCAGGAATCGAACGCGCTATTTGTATTGTGGCCGCTTTAACTTCCGATGCGGAGAATTTATATACAGTTTTGTCTGCTAAAACTCTTAATCCGAAAATCCGCGCCATTGCTAGGGCCAGTACCGAAGAAGCAGTACAAAAATTACAACGGGCCGGGGCCGATGCGGTGGTATCTCCCTATATTACCGGCGGTAGAAGATTAGCGGCCGCAGCCCTACGACCCCAGGTGATGGATTTTGTCGATGGGATTTTAACTGGAACCGATCGATCGTTTTATATGGAGGAATTTCTAATCGATCCGAGGACTTGTCCCTGTGTCGGTTTAAGTCTTAGTCAAGCACATTTAAGATCTCGATCGGGGGCTTTAGTTTTGGCTATACGTCGCGCTGATGGTACGCTAATCGGGGGACCCACTGGCGATACGGAATTAATGGCCGGGGATCTGTTAATTTGTATGGGAACGGCCGAACAATTACGCAGTTTAACTCAGATTTTAATCCCCATGCGATCGGATGGTTTACGTTTACCGAAGCATTAGTTAAAGAATCGATAAAAAATCCACTGGTAGCATTGCGGGAACAGGGGAAACTGCAAAATCTCTTAGGTTTCGCGTTATGATTATTTCTAGCTTTTCTGATTCAGCAACGGCACTGGTAACGGCATCTTCAAAATCTTTCATCTGACTTGCCAATGCTTGCCTAATTATTGCATCTGTCACCCTAGCAACTTGCAAATTCTCTAGAAGAATTATCACCAACTTTCTTGAGCTTTCTCTTCCATTTTCTCTAGACAAAATATAATAAATATTAGTGACGGCATGACCAGAAATATATCCTTGAGTTTTACCTGTCTTAACTGTATTTAATGCTTGTACAGATGCTTGAAAATGTGGTTCACGCTTACCCAAAACATCTAGCAATACATCACTATCGAATAGGACTCGTTTCACCGATACTTCTCCACTAAATAATCAATATACGATTCTTTTGGGTCTTCTGATCCTAAATCAACAACCCCCACTAAGTCTCTTGTCCAAGGATCAAGATCGCTTAAGTCATCTGTTAGGGAATGAGAGGTAGTTTCTGAGGATACATTCTGACGAAAAACACGCCCATATTCTAATGCTTTCTCAAAATCCTCCTGATCAGAAATTGATCCAGAAAGATTATCTAACCAGTTTTCAGACGAAGATTTTTCAGTTTCCAAATCGACCAAACCTGTTAAATTTTGTGTAGAGGCATCAATATCATTGAAATTATCTGCTAGGGAATGAGAAGTAGTTTCTGAGGATACATTCTTAGGATTAAATCGCTCTTGAATTCTGAAAATTATTAAACTGTAATAGGCTCTCAATTGGGTGACTAAAGATTTGTCAGTATCTTGGAAATATTCGGTTATAGTACGATTAGAAACCGATAGAGCATTTTTAGCTCCCTGGTAAATTTGCTCTAATTCTGAATCGGCAAACATATCAATAAACACATCTATCGTTTCCGAGAGAAGGAGTGAACCTTCCACCACTCTGATTAAATCGGCTTTTTCCTCACCAGTCTTTCCCTCATTGATCTGAGCAAGGCTGATAAATAATTGATTATAGGCAGTAATTTGATTAGTAAATTGGTCTATATATTGGATTAATTCCAGTGCCAAAACCTCATTCTTATATTGTTTCCATACCTGAAACCATAGTTGATTAATTTGCCAAAATATATCGGCTCTTGCTTGATAAGTTTTAGAGTTATCCTTAACTTGCTCAAGTAAAATCTGAGTTTCTTGTAGTAAATTATCCAGGATGATTCGATCAGAATCGTTTATAATTTGATTGAGTTTATCTGTAATATCTTGGAGATTTTCTAACAAAAATTGTCCTAAATTTTCCCGTTCGACTGAACTTGGCAGACTATTCATCGGAAATTTTGGGTCTGAAACCCCGCCGTTCTAGGTTGGCTTTACGTTAGAATTAAAAGGCCAGTCTCGAAAACCAAGTGGACGGCGCAGCACCTTGAAAACTCGGCTTAGGGG
>NZ_SFBZ01000267.1:0-25299 GCF_007095495.1 Microcystis sp. M_QC_C_20170808_M9Col
ATTAACCTGTTTGTGCCTTAAGTCCTTCCCTGTATGGATTTCAGCTACTTTTGAGCGTAGGCGCTCTCATCGAATTTTATTTTAAGTTAATTATTTGCATAACAATTCCCGAAGAGCCAGTATTTTGATAAAACAACTGACTGGGATGAATTTTTAACTTTAAAAACTGGGTTAAGTCGAGATAGTGCGTCTTTTGATGCTAAAACTGTACGAAAAAAAGCACATCAATTAGATTCGTTTAAAGAAAATAACCTGAAAAGATATAATTTCCGTCCCTATGATACAAGATGGTGTTATATTACTTTAGCCCCTAATGTTTGGAAAAGAGTAAGGCCAGATTTATATGTACAATACACATATAAAAATTTATTTTTATTAAGTCGTTCTAAAGGAGTTGCTCAACCAGAAGGAATTCCATTTCTATTTACTCAAAGTCTTTTTGCTAGGGATTGTATGAGAGGTCATGCAGTTGCATTTCCCATGTTAATTTATCCTTCTGCGAAACATGAAGCAAAAAAACAAGATAAACTATTTAATGTTGAAAGTTATACAACTGTTAAAACAAAAGCCAATCTCTCGGAAAAATCTCGTCAATACTTAAATCAACTGGGTATTAATAATCTTGATGAAAATATCGAGAATGCCTCCTTAATTTGGCTGCACTCGTTAGCGATTGGGTACTCTCCCTTGTATCTTGGGGAAAATGCCGACGGTATTCGTCAAGACTTCCCAAGGATTCCCCTTCCTAATAGCCAAGAATTATTAATTAAATCTGCCCAACTAGGACAATTGATCGCCTCTCTTTTAGACACAGAAAACCCCGTTATAGGAGTCACCAAAAAACCGACCCCTGCACTGCAAAAAATCGCCTTGATTTCCTGCACTGATGGGGGAAATTTAAACCCGGATAAGGGGGATTTAATTATTAACGTCGGTTGGGGACACGGGGGGAAAAATGGCGTGACAATGCCGGGTAAAGGAAAAGCGATCGCCAGACAATATACAACCGCAGAAATGAGCGTAATTAGCCCAGAAATGCGAAAATTATTAGGAACGACCACCTATGATATTTATCTCAACGATCGAGCCTATTGGCAAAATATACCGGCCCGGGTTTGGGAATATACTATCGGGGGTTATCAAGTCATTAAAAAATGGCTAAGTTATCGCGAGGAAAAATTATTAGGACGGGGATTAACTATCCCAGAAGTGCAGGAAGTAAGCGAGATGACTAGGAGAATTACTGCGATTATTCTCCTAGAATCAGACCTAGATGATAACTACCAAAATATCAAAACAGCCGTGTATTCTTTTTAACTTAGTGTGAGCAGAATTCCCTCGCTTTTAGCGATGGGATGAATGCTGATACTAAATCCGTTGAGTACAGGCTAGTTATGAGACGAGGCACTCATGCAAGAGGCAAAAGGGGAAATAAATAATCAGTTTTTAATAACAGGATTTAGTATGACATTCAGTTTTTTTCCCACTTCCCACTCCCCAATTCATAATTCATAATTCCCCAAGGATTGGATGATTGAAGCCTTCTGAAGCAAAAGAATATCT
This sequence comes from Microcystis sp. M_QC_C_20170808_M9Col, assembly GCF_007095495.1. NCBI lineage: Bacteria > Bacillati > Cyanobacteriota > Cyanophyceae > Chroococcales > Microcystaceae > Microcystis > Microcystis sp. M_QC_C_20170808_M9Col. The sequence goes on from NZ_SFBZ01000267.1 coordinate 1,564, forward strand.
GTGATTGCCATCAAAACTGTTATATTATATAAAAATATTTCTGAGATTTTTTCTATGCCTCTAATTAAAATTCAAACTTCTGTCACCTCCCTCGATGATGAGACGGTTAATCAACTTTTGCAGAGTCTTTCGGCTAAATTAGCTAAACATCTGGGAAAACCCGAATCCTATGTGATGACAGCTTTAGAATCGGGGATAAAAATGACTTTTGCTGGTACTTTTGAGCCGGTGTGTTATGTGGAGATTAAAAGTGTTGGTTCTATTTCCGCCGCTCAAACTAAAAGCATGAGTAGTGATTTTTGTCAAGAAATTGAGGCTTATTTAGGAATACCGAAAAATCGCATTTATCTAGAATTTGCCGAGGCGAAAGGTGATCTTTGGGGATGGAATGGCACTACTTTTGGCTAATTTATGCCAAAATTATCGGAGATAGGGCTTATTTTAACTCTCCGGTGAGGATTTTTGCCTGTTCAATCCAAGCTAACATCACCGCAATATCGGGACATAAATCGCGTCTTTGCAGATTAGCCACCTGAAAGCGGAGAATCTGTCGATGCAACTGCTGAATTGATGTCTGTGCCAATTGCGGGATGGAAGCAATACCGGCATGAACCAGCAAACCGCAGTATTGACAACCCACGGCGGGAATCGAGGCTAATTCCGCCATTGCCACCCACTTATTAATATATTTAGCCTGAATTTGCATTCTTACTGCTAATTTTTCCTTACCCAATTGCGGACGAACTTTTTGCAGAAGTTGTGCGGTGGTGTCGATACCGCAATCCTTTAATTTTTGGCAATCTTGGTCACTTAACCCCGGCAAATGTTCAATTAACCAGCTTTGCCTGTGGATAAGTTGCGATCGATTCATCGAAATTATTAACTATTGATAAGTAGATTATAGCAGTTAAGTAGGGAGGCACAATTATTTGTAGGATGGGTTAGCGGTAGCGTAACCCATGCGGGCTATCGATTATGAAGAATACATCAGTATTTATAATTTAGTAATTGAATTAATCAGAAATTTTAAAGATGATCTATTAAATGCCACCGTGACGGAACAGTATAAAAAAGTCAAAAGTATATAGGGTTAATACTAAATCCGTTGAGTATGCGCTACATATCAGAACAGGCACTCATGCAAGAGACAAAAGGGGAAATAAATAATCAGTTTTTAATAACCGGATTTAGTATGACTCCATCACTATCAAGAACTGTTCCAATAGTAGCAAAAGACGAAGTGACTAATTGGAGTAACTTGTCTTTTGTCTCTGCCAAATTCTTATCTTCTGTATTGCGCTGTAAACTTTGAGTATTATAAATTTTTTTAATTAATTCTTCACCAGCAGAAAAAACATTACTATCTGAATATTTGGTTGTCCTGGCTTCTTCAAAAAATATATTAATTCCCTCTGACCATTCAGCTTTTAACTCTGAGTCATCTACTTGCTCTAATAGATTATTACTAAGAGATTGAAGTTCTTGAAGCTGCTTTTTGATATGCGGTGCTTTCGCATAAAGTCTTCCCCAAGTGGCCAAAAAATCAAGAGTTTGTTCGGCAATTAAAGGGGTTCCGTCCGCAAGACTAACTTTAAAAAAAGCGTCGAGGGCAGGGGCAAGAAGCGCAAAAATTGGTAATTCCCAACTATTGACAGAAGCGGTAAGAACAAGTAGGCTGATTCTAGATGGACTATCAGGGGGAATACTATTGCGAGATAAAATTGACGCAATAAATAACCAAACAACCTCATTGTTAATCTCGCTGTCATTCTGTAGAAGCTTACGTCCCAATACCCCTAAGCCGATTTCTGAAGCTTTGATCGATCCCAGTGCCAACAGATCTGCAAACTCTCTAACATGACTATCCACCCTTCTCAGATTGCCGAAAGCTCTATCAATTTCTTCTCTAGCGTTATCACTATCGCCAGAGTCTAAAAATTGTTGTACTCTTCTAAGCATCGTTGTCATTCTGTTTGGGGCGAAGGGATAAAGGTAAGACCACTGCGAATTTCAATATCTACACGGGCGTTTTTAGTTTTACGTTTAGAATCCTGAAATGATTGCGGTTGTGCCTCTGGAGTGACACCACCTTGCTCACTAGCATTTGTAACAAAGCGTTCAGCTTTTCTAAACGCTTGTTTCCGTTCCTCTCGTTGACATTCGCTGCATTGCCCTTTAATATTAGCAAGAAATGATAATCCTTCTTTAGCAGTAACAGGATTTTTTCTTGCCCAAGAACAACTGTATCCACCCTCTTGCTGGATATCGTCTCCTTGAGCTTGTACCCTCCCACGATAAGGTTCTGACGAACTCGACATATTAAATGTTCAAATTTATTCATTTAAGACAATTATATAGTAATTATCAGCAAAAATGTCAAACAAAGCCCAAATACTTGATTAGAATCAATTATCAAAAGTTTAGCTATAAAATTATGTAGAATGCTTTCGACGACGTACTGGGAAATTACCTGACAAAAAAAAGTTGATAGAACCAAAACGGTCTATCAACTCTTAAAATTATCTATTCAAGAACTAAAAATTAACGTTCTTGAAAGACGATTTTTTTGTCCAGGGAAGGACGGTTATTCGACTTAGAGGGGTACTTACTACCACCACTGCGGGGAGTTTTATTAATCACCGGTTTGCTGCTCGTCGCTGCGGGAACTTCCCAATCGGTTTTCATCCACTGGGGACAATTTTGATCGTAGATCATTTGCAGGGCAGCCGCCGCGATCGCTTGGGGATCGTATTCTTCACTTAAATCCCGCACTAAAGGCAAGAAAGAAGCCATACGTTCCCCCGATAAAGCCTCTTTTAGCTGATTTTGCAGCTTGGCCAGGCGTTTTGCTTCTACTTCGGTGCGGCTAGGAATGGGACTAGATTCCAGACGTTGACGCAAACGCTGTTCAATCTGACGTAATAAACGCCGATCGATCGGTTCTACTAAGGATATAGCAGTTCCCGTTTTACCGGCGCGGCCGGTGCGGCCAATGCGGTGAATATAGGTTTCGGCATTATCCGGCAGATCATAGTTAATAACGTGGCTGAGATTTTCCACATCTAGACCGCGGGCTGCGATATCCGTGGCTACCACTAATTTAATTTTGCCCTCGCGGAAACGTTGCACCAGTCGTTCCCGTTGCACTTGGCTTAAGTTACCGTGGTATTCATCCACCGTTTGCCCCGCTTCTTGCAGTTTGCTGGTTAATTCGGCCGCGGTTTGCTTGGTGCGGACGAAAATAATCGCCGATTCTAGGGGTTCGATCTCTAACAGGGGTTGCAGGACTTTTAATTTCGTCCAACCGCGAGGGATCAGATAAATTTTCTGCTCAATCTTAGCAGGAGCGGCCTGGGGTTGAGAAACCGTCACAGAAACGGGAGATTTCAAGAAATTAGCGATTAAATCGCGGATTTCCCGGGGCATAGTTGCCGAGAAACAGGCGGTTTGACGGGTGGAGGGGGATGCTTGCAGAATTTTCTTAACATCATCGATAAAACCCATACTGAGCATTTCGTCCGCTTCATCGAGGACTACCCAGTTTAGGGATTCTAGATGGAGTTTTTTGCGATCGAGCAGATCGATTACCCGGCCGGGAGTCCCAACCACAATCTGGACACCTTTTTCCAGACTGCGGATCTGACGTTCCATGGATTGACCACCACAGACTGTCAGGATAAAGAGACGACGATCATCAGAGAAATCTTTGATGGCGCTGGCCACCTGTTGGGCTAATTCCCGGGTGGGGGTGAGGATTAAAGCTTGAACGTTAGGATTTTTGGTGTCCATGCGTTCCAGTAAAGGCAGGGAATAGGCGGCAGTTTTGCCGGTTCCCGTTTGTGACATTCCTACCATGTCATGCCCTTCTAGAAGGAGAGGGATGGCTTTGGTTTGAATTTCGGTGGGGGTGGTGAATCCAAGCGTTTCTAGGTGTTGAAGACGGCTATCGGATAAACCTAAATTGTTGAAACCAGTGGTCATAGGGATTGTTTTGTGGGAATTAAATAAGAAAAATGGAAAAATTAGACTATTTCGCCGTAGAGATCGTAGGTATCGGCCGCAGTGATTCGGACCTGTACGATCGCACCTAGAATCGCCTCACCTGTCACATAAACCAAGCCATCCACTTCCGGGGAAAAACGAGCGGAGCGCCCGATTAATTCTCCTGTTTCTGGGTTTTCCTGTTCGATGAGAACATCGACAGTTTGACCGATATAAGCTTGATTTTTGCGCTCCGAGATTGGTTGCTGAGTTAACATCAACCTTTCGCGGCGTTCGTCCATAATTGCCTGTGGCACTGGATCGGGCAGGTCAAAAGCGGCTGTACCTTCTTCGGCGGAGAAGGTAAACACCCCGACGTGATCGAACTCATGACGCTTGACAAATTCCAGCAGATGGCTGAAATGTTCCTCGGTTTCTCCGGGGAAACCGACGATAAAAGTCGTTCGTAAAACCGCGTTCGGGATAGCTTGCTTGATCCGCTCGATAATGCCATCGTTGACTCGTCCTTGCCAGGGACGGTTCATCGCCCGCAGGATGTCGGGATGGGAATGTTGTAGCGGCAAGTCTAGATAGGGTAAAACATTCGGGCTCTCTCGGATCGCTTCGATAACCTTTGGCGTTAACCCGGTCGGGTAAGCGTAGTGAACGCGAATCCAAGGTATATCGACTTCTGCCAGCGCTCGCAAGAGTTCCGCTAATTTGGGTTCGCCATATAAGTCTAACCCATAATTGGTTGTTATTTGCGAAATGAGAATTAATTCTTGTACCCCTTGGCTGGCCAATTGTCGCGCTTCGGCCACAATGGACTCGATCGATCTCGATCGCTGATCGCCGCGCAGCTGGGGAATAATACAGAAAGCACAGCGATAATCGCAGCCTTCGGCCACCCGCAGATAGGCGACTCCTTCGGTAGTGGTGCGATAACGGGGCAGATTTTCATCGGCGATAAAAGTGGGATCGGTGCTGACTTCTTTGACTCGTTCTCCCGTCTCTACCCGTTCGACGATCTCGACAATTTTCTGATAATCCCCCGTGCCGACAATGGCCACGGCTTCCGGCAATTCCGTCAGGAGTTCATCTTGGAAATGTTGGGCCATACAGCCGGAGATAATAATTTTTTTATTAGCTTCCGCCAGTTCCACGAGGGTGCGAACGGATTCTTCTCTAGCTGCTTGAATGAAACTACAGGTATTAACGATAACGTAATCGGCCAACTCCTCGTCATTATCTACGGGATAGCCGGCCTTGGCCAGCAGTCCTAACATATGCTCGGAGTCGATCCGGTTTTTCTCACAGCCTAGGTGTGAGATGGCGATGGTTGGCTTATTGCCCATGCGATCGAGTATCAACCAAATCTTAAACTTCTCTTTTAATGTTAAGACATTGTGAACTACTCTCAACGGATTTGAGAGCTTCCTGCTTCAATGGGATGCGCTTTCTACCTCGAAAGATAGCAAGTCTTACCTTCCCTCTACAGGCAGGAGTCCTAGTTCCTAAGACCCACACTTTTTCTTGCAACACGACCCGTTGAGCTTGGTTATCGCTTAAGGAATAGTGGTCAAGACCCGTTTATGATAACATAGTTTTTTGGAATTGTCTATATACAAAGTCAGCATTGATGAGGGGAACTGTGGGGCGAATTACTTCGCCCCTTGAAAAGCCCCGTCCCATCGCACTAAGTGCGAGGGACGAATGCTGGCACTAAGTTAAAATAATTTCCCCCCCGTGGAACCGTGGCTAGGCCTTCACCCTGTTAAAATGGGTGAGCGGCGCATGGTTGGGGACGCTAAGAGTAGTAGACGCTGTGAACTTAATTGCAACTTTCAAGACAAAAAACCCGATTATTGGCGTGGTTCATCTCGCCCCCCTGCCCACTTCCCCCCGTTGGGGTGGCAGTCTCAAGACGGTGATCGAGCGGGCTGAACAGGAGGCGACGGCTTTGGCTGCCGGCGGTGTTGATGGTTTGATTATCGAGAATTTTTTTGATGCCCCCTTTACTAAGCAACAGGTGGATCCCGCCGTGGTTAGTGCCATGACTTTAATTGTCGATCGCATTAAAAATCTGGTGGTCTTACCGATCGGTCTTAATGTTCTCCGCAATGATGCCCATAGTGCCTTAGCGATCGCTACCTGTGTTAATGCCCAATTTATTCGGGTTAATGTGCTAACGGGGGTTATGGCCACCGATCAGGGCATTATTGAGGGTCAGGCCCACGAACTCCTGCGTTATCGCCGCGAATTGGGGTCTGAGGTCAAAATTTTAGCGGATGTTTTGGTTAAACACGCCCGCCCCTTGGGAACCCCTAATCTGACTACGGCAGTGCAAGATACGATCGAACGGGGACTAGCAGACGGGGTGATCCTCTCCGGTTGGGCCACCGGTAGCCCCCCCAGTTTTGAGGATTTGGAACTAGCAGTGGCAGCGGCCAAGGGAACACCGGTTTTTATCGGCAGCGGGGCTGATCTGGACAATATCGGGCGGTTACTGCCGGCTGCTGATGGGGTGATCGTGGCTAGTTCCCTAAAGCGTCATGGCAAAATTACTGAACCGGTGGATCCGATCCGGGTGTCGCAATTTGTGGAAACGGCACGCCTGATCAACGATCAAAAGGCAAAAATTAATAATTCTCTCCCTTCTTTGCCCCTGTCCACATAACCCCTTGCTAGAATGGCGGATAGTTTCAGGGGATAGCTATCCTAAGTTTTTAGGAATTGAAAACGTCCTAATTAACACAATATGGTTAGGGAATTTTTCCTTTCGACAAAGTACATTTCGATTTACCTCCTGACTCCTGAATTCTGCTGTAATTTAATCTAAATAATATTATGCGTCGTCGTTCTGTACCTTGGATTCATCGCTACTCTCGGCCCCTAATTGGGGGCGTTTCGATCGTGGGGGCGATTCTGACTGGCTATTTAACCATTACCAAACTGACGGGAGGGGCTGCTGCCTGTACCGCCGGGGCTAGTGATGGGGCTGGTTGTACTGGTGTGCTTAATAGTCCCTACGCTACGGTTTTCGGGCTGCCCTTGAGTTTGTTCGGTTTTTTGGCCTATATTGCCATGGCGGTTTTTGCCCTCAGTCCTCTATTTATTAATGGGGAAACTCAGAAAAATCTCCGCAAAAGTTTAGAAAATAATACTTGGTTATTTCTGTTAGCGGGGGCGACGGCGATGGCGGTATTTAGTGGTTATTTAATGTATATTCTAGCCACGGACTTAAAGGAATTGTGTCCCTACTGCATTACTTCGGCTTTGTTCGCTTTAACCTTATTAATTCTCACAATTGTCGGTCGCGAATGGGAAGGTTTAGGACAAATTATACTGCCGATGGTTGTAGTGGCAATGATTACTTTTGTGGGAACTTTAGCAGTTTATGCGGGAGTAAATTCCCCCACGGTGGCAGCAGGAAAAGAAGAAATTACCCGGCCAATGACAGCGGCTAAACCTCCCTACGGTTGGGAAGTAACCACGGTTTCGGGAAAAGCAGAAATCGCCCTGGCTAAACATTTAAAAGCAATTGGTGCGAAGGAATACGGGGCTTTTTGGTGTCCCCACTGTTACGATCAAAAACAGTTATTTGGTAAGGAAGCGGGAGAAATCCTCAAAAAAGAAGGGGTTTATATCGAATGCGATCCCCAAGGGGTTAATGGTAATCCCCAAGCTTGTCGCGATGCCGGAATTAAAGGTTTCCCCACTTGGATTATTAAGGGTCAAGAATATTCGGGAACCCAAAGATTAGAGAAATTGGCGGAGGTTTCTGGTTATACCGGCCCGATGAATTTTAAATATACAGTTCCGGGACGTAAGTAGGAAAGAGTTAAAATTTATACTGGAGGCTGAACAAGGTTCAGCCTTTATTGTTGTCTATTATCTCGATGTCGTTATAGCTGGTGTCTAATTACTATTTGTTGACATGACCAGCAGCAGCACTTAAATTAATAGTTTTAAGCAAAAAGTAAACAATCCCAACCCAGCAACTAACTATAATGAGCTATTTATACTCTTATCGCCATAACTTGACCCAATTATTAGAAGAAATTAATTTACAGAAACCTTCGATAAAAATTCCTACCTTTGTTACTCATGACTTGGTAGATACTTATCAAATTTGTCGTCTAATTGATGATTTTATCTATGAAAATATCCTGAATAAGTTAAAGATGACAGTCAGGAAAATCGAAAAAGAACTTTATCGAGTTTAGCTAATTTGGTGTATAATAAAGATGTAGATAGGTTGCTAATTATTGGTTATGACTCAGGTAAATCTACAAAAAGCCGCTAATATTCTCGGTGTAACTGCCGCAGAAATACTAACATGGCAAAAGAAAAAATTAATCAAAGGTCAGAAAATCAATCAAGTTGATTGGTTATTTGATCTCGAGCAATTAACCAATCTTAAAAATAACCAATCCCCCAGAGAATTGAGAATTTTACAAACTGTTGAGCCAACTAATTACACGGTTATCGAATTATTTGCTGGCTGTGGTGGTATGGCTTTAGGTTTAGAAAATGCGGGACTAAAAACGCAATTACTGGTGGAAATTAATCAAGATTGTGTTAATACTTTAAGACTCAATAGACCGCAATGGAATGTTATAAATCAAGACATAAAAAAGATTGAATTTTCTGATTTTAGAGACAAAATAGATATTGTAGCTGGAGGTTTTCCCTGCCAACCTTTTAGTTATGCTGGGTTAGGAAAAGGATTAGAAGATTTGAGAGGGAGCTTATTTTTTGAGTTTGCTCGTTGTTTACAGGAAGTGCAACCTAAAATCGCTATGGCCGAAAATGTTCGAGGATTATTAAGCAATAAAAAAGGAGAAACCCTGCAATTAATGCTGCAAGCTTTACAGGAAATCGGTTATTATGATGCTTATCAAGTTTTATCGGCTCAATTTCTCGATGTTCCCCAAAAAAGAGAAAGATTAATTATTATTGCTACCCGTCAAGACCTAAATATTAAACCGATTTTTCCCCAATATAAAAACTATACTATTTCTCTGAAAAAAGCTCTAGAGAATTGTCCCAGTTCTCCAGGAGTAGAATATAAAGAAAGAAAAAAAGAGATTATGTCCTTAGTTCCCGCAGGAGGAAATTGGCGAAATTTACCGATGGATATTCAAAAAGAATATATGAAAAATAGTCTCAAAAATCACGGCGGACGGACAGGATATGCTAAAAGATTATCTTGGGATGAACCAGCTTTAACTATTACCTGTAGTCCGGCACAAACCCAAACAGAAAGATGTCATCCCCAAGAAACTCGTCCTTTGACCGTGAGAGAATATGCACGAGTGCAGTCCTTTCCCGATGATTGGCAATTTACCGGTAATTTAACCTCTCAATATCGACAGATTGGTAACGCAGTTCCCGTGAATATGGCCTATCATCTTGGTGGCTGTTTAATTAATATGTTGCAAGGGGATTATCTGGGGGAAACACAGCCAAAAACCGAACAGTTAAGCATTCCGGGGTTAGAAGTTAATTAATTTTGACTAAAAGGGCGATCGCCGATCTTGTAGGGTGCGTTCCCTAATGTGGCTCTTACTGCTCCACTAATAGATTTTGGGGAACGCACCATGCAGCTTGATTGAAGTTGTGAGTCTAAGTGCGGTGTGGGCTAATCTGGCTAACACGCTTTTGGGCGTGATATAAAGATAGTATGGGTGACGGTTTATATGATGACGGAGAATGGATATGTGGAGGATGTCTTTCAGGCATTGCTTACCCCCGCTAAAGCTTAAAATGATCATGAAGCAATAGAATTACTCTAATGAAACTAGATCGTATTACAAGCAATCCGAAACGAATGAATGGGCAACCCTGCATCCGTAACCTTCGCCTTACGGTTCGTCGAGTGATTGAGCTACTGGCAACTTATCCCGATCGAGCAGAATTACATCAAGAGTTTCCGGAACTGGAGGATGAAGATATTCGACAAGCCCTAATTTTTGCCTCTTCTTACTTGGATGATCGCATCATTGAACTTCCTAATCGCTATGAAGCTGTTGCTTGATCAGGGACTACCGCTTTCTGCGGCAACTTTATGCTGACAAGAATATTTCACGTACAAGGTTGGGTTGACGACTGTTACCCAACACCCTCAGAACCAAGATTAAATGCGGTAGGATAGGCATTGGATAGATTTTCTAGATTGCCGTGAGCGAAACCGTCTATATTGAAACCAGTATCTTAGGCTATCTTACTGCTCGACCCAGCAGAGATATTGTTGTGGCCGCAAATATTGAGGTGACGAAGGAGTGGTGGAATACACGTCGCGGCGATTTTCAACTTTACTCATCCCAAGCGGTCGTGAAAGAAACCTCACAAGGTGATGTTGTGATCGCATCTCAACGACTAGAAATCCTTGCTAATCTATCTTTACTCGACTTGAACCAAGCTGTGCTAGATTTAGCAGAGCAATTTTTGGAACGCAGCAACCTTCCCGCAAAAGCTGATATTGATGCTGTTCATATCGCCGCCGCAACCGTTCACGGCATGGATTACCTGCTCACCTGGAATTGCAAGCACATCGCCAATGCTCAAATTCAGGGAAAGTTGGCAGAGATCAGCCTTGATTTTGGCTACGAGTTGCCAATTCTTTGTACACCCTATGAACTTCTCGGAGGTTGATTATGTTTCAGGATGAGATTGTGGAAGAGATCCACAGAATTCGTGAAGAGTACTCTCGGTCATTCAATCATGACTTGAAAGCCATCTTTGCTGATTTGCAAAAGCAACAAGCTGAAAGTGGCAGAGAAGTTGTAACCTTATCTCGAAAACACGGTCTAACAACACGTTGGAGCGGACGAGCGAGAGATATTGATAGTGGTGCAAAGGATATTAGCCGCCGCTCAACTTAGCCGTTATACTGAATCGGTTTTTAATAGTATGATTAACCCCCAATCCAACTTGAAAAACCCGCTCCCTTCTCGCCACTGCTGTAACAAAAAACAACTATCCCCCGATAGCGATCGCTAAAGGTCGAATAATTGTAAATTTTTGTCAAGGGGGCGGTCAGACAGAGGAATCATCGCTAGAATAAGCCTAATTGTCAGAAATTTAGTTAACCAAGGTTTTTGGCAATATGCTAGTCTGGCTAACAGGCTTTTGGGGGTGATAAAGGGAAAACTTCTGGCGATTGCGCCTAAATGGGGTGATATACCGAAAGTTGACCCATATTGTTACTTTCAAGAGTGTTATACGGAAAGTTTCTGTATAATCTCTAGTTATACAGCAAAGTTGATAAACCTTTTGCGATACGAAATAATTAGAGTATTGAATGCCTATTTAGTATACTGATTGGTGATTGAGGTATATATGCGCAAGTCAGGATTCTACGTGACAATATATGTTGCACCTCCCGGAAACGAGAGAGAAATTCGCGAAGTTGGTCTTGGTCTCAATGGCTTATTAGATACTGGTGCAGAGTTGTCTGTCATTCCTGAGTCTTCTTTGGCTTTAATTGAGAGCCAAGATCAACTCCCGTATAAATATGTAAATTTTAGAGGTGTTAATGGTAATATTTTACAATCTAAAGTCGTTTCTCTATCAGTCGGTATCGAGTTTAAAGGCAATTTTGTTATTCTTGATAATATTGAGTTTCTTGTGCTTCCAACAAGTAAAGATTTGCTTATTGGGTTAAATATCATATCAAGGCTAACTAATCCAAACGCAATTGAAACTGTAAGCGTCCAGCAAATTTCATCTAATATTCTTAGAATTAGTATTTCATTACCTAATCTGCTTCCTATTGAAGAATATCTTGGTAGTTTTGTAAGTCTACTAACATCACTTTCAAATCTTTATCAAGTTTTTAGTCTGGTTTATTCTAGCGACTCTGCTGCTGTGAGCAAATTTGCCAATGAAATTCAGACGCAAAATAATTCCTTGCAGACATCTGCTCTAAAAATCAATTTTGAAGATTTACCCGTTGAGCCGTTAAGGGTGATTTCTGCTCGCTATGGTTCTGATGCATCCTTTGATCTATTAGGTCTCGGTAAAATATTAGAACAACTAAGAGAAACGGTCAAGGACATTGTATGGAGAGGAAAGCACGAGAAGGAATTATCTGAAGTAAATTTAAGAAGAGTTGAAGTCGAAACTGAAAAAGAATCTGTAGAAATACAAGCAAAGCTAATTCAGATAGATAAAGAAAAGATCGAAGCTGAAAGGGCTTTACTTGAAATTGCACATAGAAGACTTGAGTTAATAGAAAAAGCTGCAAATATGGAATTACCTGATAAAGAAAGACAGTTAATCATTTCTGCAATTGTGCCACAACTTCAAGTTATCTCAATAAGCACTACTAATCTTATATCAAGCAGTTCGGAAGTTCCTTTGTTACCTGAAGGTGAAACAAGCGAGGATTCTAATGAGGATGCTCCCCAGTGATTTGGATAAAATTTACATCCAAAGGATTGCTGTATAACTGGACTTCCCCCATACATAAATACTAGAAAATTAACAAAACCCTTACTGCATGGAGCTTCTAAGAAAAAATTGAAAAGAGGCTACTGGGTACATTTTTCACTTGAAAATGGCTGTACCGTTGACTGTATCTGGAGTAGAGCGATTCCGTAGAGTTGGCTGTATAGTGATCGCTAACCTGATTTTAACAGATAGTGTCATTAATCTCTAGAGTAAGGGATTCGCTCTGTAGCCATGTTTTTGCTGGTTTTCTGCCGCAAAACAAGCTATAATGATCTAAAGGTCAAATTTGAAAATTTTTGCCTCAAACCCTATCTGCGTAAGAACTTCAGGATTTTGTGTCCAGTAGTTCATTGGTATTGTATTGCTTGAACTCAGGCTCTGTAAGACTTTTAGCCATAGCTAGTATGTTTATACGGGGGAAGTCCAGGTATAACAATTGCGCTGCACCTGAACGTAGTGCGATCGCCGATCTGGTAGGGTGCGTTCCCTAATGCAAGTGCTACTGCTCCAGCGATCGATTTTGGGGAACGCACCATGCCCATTGATTAAAGCTGTGGGTTTAAGTGCGATGCCGCTCTTGTGGGCTCAGTTGGGGAATGTTAGCGAAGATTTCCGATGTTTAGGTTAAAATAGAGGGCAAAAGTTGCCCCAGGGTCAAGCCAATGACAGTTCGTCAACCCCGCTACAGCAAAGAAGAATTCGCTCGACGTGGTAATGAGATTTATGAATCTCAGGTACGTTCTCAAGTGGAGGAGGGAAATCAGGGGAGAATTGTGGCGATCAACATCGAAACTGGAGCGTTTGAGCTTGCCGACGATACGATTACTGCTACCGATCATCTCTATGAGCGTGTCCCTGATGCTCAACCTTGGCTGATTCGTATTGGACATAGATCCGTCTTCCGTTTTGGCAGTCGCAGCCAGAGAAAGCCCGTATGATGTGTGGGGATGGGTCTTTTGTATGGCTTTAAACTTCAGATTGAGGCAGTGGAAGGTGGGCGCGTTACAATTGAGGCGCTATGACTCAGCCAAAGTTATCGGTGAAGACGGTCTAACTTTACCGTTATACTGAATCGGTTTTTAATAGCATGATTAACCCCCAATCCAACTTGAAAAACCCGCTCCCTTCTCCCCGCCCTCCTATACCTTTTAAACAGGATTTAGTATGACTATCTAGGGTTTGCTGAATAAGTACGGGCGAAGCATTCGGATAGAAAATCTACGTTTTCACCGATAGGTTATTGCCTGAATGCTTCGCCCCTAAAGGACGCGGGCCGATGAAGACGCAAGGTTTTGAACGACGATTCTCTCAAAATCTTGCACCTGTTTCGCGAGAAAAGCCCCAAAACCCTTACTTTGCCTACATTTCAAATTTATTCAGCAAACCCTATCTAAATTACTCGTTAAGACTATGAGCAGGGAGCAGGGAGAAAAAACCTGACTCCCGATGACTGAAAGCTGATCACTGACAAAACCTATCCCAAAACGATCAAATCGCGCAGGGATTGAATTTCCTCGGTTTGTAAACGCGCCCCAAAAGTAGAAACCACCCGGGCAGCCGCTAGAGAAGCGAGATTTCCCGCCCCTTTGTAACCCATACCGTGGGTAATACCGTAGAGAAACGCACCTGCATACATATCCCCCGCACCGACGGTATCGATCGCCTGTACGGGATGGGGGTCAATTTCCAGGAGATTTTCGCCATCATAGATCAAAGAACCACTGGCACCCCGGGTGATAGCGAATCCTTTGGCAATGGTTTTAAAATAGGCGATCGCTGACTCAATTTCCTCGCTGCCGGAAATAGTCAAAGCTTCCGACTCATTAGCGAAAACGAAATCTAACCCCGTTCCGATCATTTCCAGTAATCCCTCCCGGAAGAAGATCGCCATATTGGGATCCGACAGGGATAAAGCGGTTTTGACTCCAGCAGCCTGAGCAATTTCTCGCCCTTTAATAGCGGCAGCTTTGGCAGTGGGAGAGGTGACGAGATAACCTTCGAGATAGAGATAATCGGCATTAGCAATCGCTGAAGGGACTAATTCCCGTTCGGAAATTTCCCCAGTGATGCCGAGAAAAGTATTCATGGTGCGATCGGCATCGGGAGTGACGAAAACTAGACATTTTCCCGTGATTCCCACCTCTTTTTCGCCGCCGTGTTCATTGGTATGCAAACCACAGGCCCGCAGATATTGTAGATAAAACTTGCCCAATTCGTCATTGCCCACTTTACAGGAATAGAAACCTCTACCCCCCAACTGAGCGATCGCTACTAGGGTATTCGCCGCCGATCCGCCACCGCTGCGTTTACAATCAAGAGCCAATTTTTCCATCAACTGGGTTTGACGATTTTCGTCCACCAGCGTCATCACTCCTTTATCGATGCCCAATTCTTGCAGTAATTCAGGAGAGACTTGAAATTCCATATCGACGAGCGCGTTACCGATCCCATAAACGTTGTATTGTTTGCCCATAATTTAGTCGATCGCCTAAAAATACTTTGTTATTGATAGTAGGGAAATAAGGAGCAAAAAGCTAGGGGCTTTTTTCAGCCAGAGAATATCATAATCAAAAATAATGGGTGTGCTAGTCTCACACCCCCAGTAATTTGTGTTAAGTTTTGTTTAACTAAGCCACTTTAAGCCTCATCGTAGGCCTCTAGATCCAACAGATAAAGATAAGATTCGGCTAATTCTTGCCTTTGGAAAGCGATCGCTCGCAACAGATGCCAATCCCGCAAAGCCTCGAAGGGGTTACTATACTCATCTTTTTCTAGTCGTTCGGCCAAAGAAGCAATATCAGCGGCGGTATACTTGGCAATATCTTGATCAGTGAAGCTTATAACTGTCATTTCTGCACCTCCCTCGACCTTTGTTCTATTTCTAGCCTAACATATATTCTGAGTTGAAAAAATGCCTTCCCCGCCAAGTTAAGAACTGTAAATGGAAGGGTAATTGTGCTACAATTCCGGCAAAAAAGCTATTTTTGATTGATCTTCTATGAAAACAGCCCTCATTACCGGTGCTTCCACTGGTATCGGTGTCGTCTTTGCCCGTCAACTTGCCCAACGGCAAATGGAGCTAATTTTAGTCGCTAGATCCAGAGATAAACTAGAACAATTAGCAGCGGAATTGGGGGAACAATACGGGGTAAAAGTGACGGTTATCGTCCAAGATCTGACCGTTGCTGGGGCGGGAAAGCTAGTATATGATACGGTGAACCAAAAAGGAATCAACGTTGATTTACTGGTAAATAATGCTGGTTTTGGTGGTTATGGTGCTTTTAGCGAGCAGGATTTAGCCCGACAGTTAGAAATGATCCAGTTAAATAATCTGGTATTGGTGGAATTAAGCCACTATTTTCTCCGTCCCATGCTTGCTGGTGCTGGGGGGGCAATTATCAATGTTGCTTCCATTGCTGGGTTTCAACCGCTGCCCTATCTTTCCGTCTATGCGGCGACAAAAGCCTTTGTCCTCAGCTTTAGCGAGTCTCTCTGGGCAGAAAATAAAGACAAAGGCGTTGAAATCCTCGCTCTTTGCCCCGGTCCGACGGAATCTAATTTTTTTGAGGTGGCCCGATTTCCCAGTGCCTTTATGGGCAAAAACGGCCGGTTAGATTCGGCAGAAGTGGTGGTACAAGAGGCTTTAACTGCCTTGGCAAACAAACGCCCCAACGTGGTAGCCGGTAAATTTGCTAATAAAATTATCGTCAATCTGCCCCGTTTTTTACCTAGAAGTTGGATCGTGTCTTTGCTAGAAAAGCAATTCAAGGTATAACTAGGGTTTGCGGCAAAAAGTTTGTCGGTGGGGGCAGGGTGTGGGGTGTGGGGTGTGGGGTGTAGGGTTTTACCGATTTTGAGGTAGTCAGTTACCTAAAATTCAGGGAAAAAGTCCCTGAATTTTACCCCCGATCACTCTAATGGTCGGCACTTTTTGAAGGAAAAAAAGTCTAAAAACTTTATCCAACAAGGTTTTTAGATTTATTCAGCAAACTATAACTAGGGGCTGCTGAAAAAGTTTTTCGTGGGGGCAGGGTGTGGGGTGTGGGGTGTGGGGTGTGGGGTTTTACCCATTTTCAGGTGGTCAATTACCTAATTTTCAGGGAAAAAATCCCTAAACAAGGTTTTTAGATTTATTCAGCAAACCCTAACTAGAATAAAGGCTCTTCTCGACTTTGTGTGATAATTTTTGCTTATGAAATCGTGAAATGTTTACTGGGAAAGACTTTTAGGACTATTTGGTTAAATAAACTATCAGTATAGACCTCGTTTCCACACAGAAACCAGAAGAGCCGAATAAAGCTAATTAGAGCAATTGCTGATAGGATTTTAAGGGAATACCTGTCCGGTTTCTCACTTCGATGGCCGAACGATAGACACCGTTTTTTTCTCTTTCGGCGACAATTTTATCGGCCAGGGAAAAGTCAAGACCGAGATTGACTAATTCCGCAACGGAGTAGTAGTTTAAACAACGCCAAGAAACGTCAACTTCTTGGCGAATATCGTAGGCAAAAATAATCAAAGGTTCCAATTTTTTGAGATAATTTTCCGGTAAACCAGCCAGGAAGTGTAATTCTTCTAAATCGGTAAAAATATGTCCTTCATTACGGACAGAAACGATATCATTGGCATAGACAATCGGCAACCCTAATTTATAAACCAGATCGTTGGTGGAACAGCTGTTAATATCAATTTTTTCGAGAGGAGAGGATGACTGTCTGGAATCGGTTCTATTTGCCGAAGCTATTGGATGGGAATTAAGCTGTTGACGGATGTATAAACCCAGGCCGATTTGGGCAAACCAAATTACGATAAAAGACTCTTGTGTAAGGAAAATAAGGGAGATAATTGTTAAGGCAATGCCGACGGATAACCAACTTTGGTTATTAGTTTTTTTGCCAGCATTAGCAATGGCAAGCCCACCAAAAACTGGGACTAAAGACAGCCAGATCCACTCGGAAGATTCGGGAGGGCGAGGAGAGAGATTAGACATATTTTTTTAAAGAGAATCTAAATATTTTCTGCGTTTTTCTTCGTATTCTTCAGCAGTAATAATTCCCTGATCGTAAAGTTTTTTAAGCTGGAGTAAAGTAGCGGTTTTTTGCTGACCTGATTCCGGCAGTCCTCGCTCTCTACTGCTGGGGAGATAGTTAGGATTGTATTTAGCATCAAAAGCTTGATCTGACATGATGATTAAACCAATAAATTCAAAAAAAGCAATGATGCCGGGGATAAAAGTCCAGAAGAAAAGTAGATAGAGAACACCTGCCAAATTCTCCCCTAGATAAAACTTATGGATGCCAAGATAACCAAGAAAAAAGGCTAGTAAAGCCGCTATAGTTCTATTTCTCATAATTTTTGAGATTTCCCTAATTTAGCCAAAAGAAAGTATAAAACCACGATGCCTGTCTGTAATTCCAAGAGAGTAATATAACCCTTAACTAGATAATTTAATTCTAGGGAGGAATTAAAGGCAAAAACTAGCACACCCAAGACTAAAAAAGGCAGTAAACGCCAGCCAGACTTGGGTATTTTTATTCCCGTACTATTAACCTGATTCATGGGCTAATTCTCTAGGTTGGTCTTTTTCGGTGATAGTCGCAAAATCGGGCTTTGTCAAGGGGTGGTTTGATTAACTTTTAGCATCTCAACGAGAATATTATGGGCATCCTTGGCTGATTCTAGGGTGCGCTCAAAAGGTATTCTAATTGTTTGACTCTCCCCTAATTTTTCTACGGCTAAATCCATGCCTTCGGGATCGATGGAGAGCATTTGAGCGGTTTCTGCATCGGTAATATTACCGTACACTTGAGCGTAGAAAAGCACGGCATCACCGTGATCTTTGTTCATGTGTTTACAGATGCGATCGCTAATGGCGGGAGTGATAGTTTCAGACATAATATTCCCGAAAAAAATCGATAATAAGGTGGGGACGGATAAAAGCCAGTTCTAAATCGAGGCCAATGGGGGGGATATTAGTTAGGGTAGCTTAATTAATCGCTAATTGCCAGATAATTTGGGCGTGGGCATGGCAGACATCAATAATAAGTTTAATATTATTGTCTTGACAAAAATCCTTAATTGTGCATCGATCTAATTGTCCCACTGAAGGTCAATCGGGGTAGAGAGTAAAGTCCGGGGCTGCCCGCGCATTTAATACTAAATCCGTTGAGTATAGGCTACTTATGAGGATAGGCAAGAGGCAAGAGGCAAAAGGAGGAATAGATAATCAGTCTTTAATAACCAGATTTAGTATAAATTGCCTGTTGAGATGAAACAAGAGGCAACAGTAAAGGGATTGGGAGAGATTCAGCTAATCGGATAGGCGATTAAAATGCCTCTTAGCTTAAAACCCCACACCCTGCCCCCACCAAAAAACTTTTTCAGCACACCTTATATATTTTATCGTTCACAACCGACAACAGAAGCGGTGTAGGTATTACCGATGTGCTGAATACCATTGACAAAAAGATTGACTAGAAAAGGTTGATCATTTGCCCGGACTGTGGCAGTAATTGTTAAGGGTTTATCGGGTTCGATTCGTACTCCATTAGTATTAAAAAATTCCTCGTTAGTTTGATCGCTATACTTGAGAAACAGCCGGATATCGAAGGAGGCAGCCCGGGGGACAGAAACCGTAACGATAAACCTCTGAAAACGTCTCCCCCCCGGAACTGCCCAATCGGTATTCCAATTATTACGAGTTATCGTGACACCGAAAGGCCCTGGAACAGTGGGTTGTGAGACGCTTTTCGTAACTTCACTACCTTCACCCCCTAATAAAGACAGTGGCCGACAATTTTGCGCCGCTGCCGGTAGATGTGAGCTTAATAATACCGCCGATAGACTCAATAACCCAGTGATAGAGGTTAATTTCATCATTGATTTTGTCTCCAATTAATAGAACCTATCCAAAAATTATAGATGATCATGACGGTAAAAAAACGGTGATTTAGCTTAATTGAGGTCAATTGCCGCAAAAATGCTGATCATCAACCTTAATTTTCAAAAACGGTTTTAAAATTGATTCATAATTTCCATATAAATATGTTCTAACTGTATCGTCTGACGGGCGAGAGAATCAATATTAATGCCATCGAATGCCTGAATAATCTCGCTTAATTCTAGATGTTCATGTAACCAAAAAGCTAAATCTTTACCGTAAAATTTGGGAGTAAATCCTAATTGTTTACCTCGATTTATTGCCGCTTCTTGATCCTGGGTATCCATGATAATAATTTCTTTCGCAGGAATGTGCTGACGCAGCTGATTTAAATTACCTTCGGCAACAATACGACCTTGTTTTAAAATCCCGATACGTTGACAGAGACGCTGTGCTTCATCGAGGAGATGGGTAGTTAATAAAATTGTCATTCCCTGGCGCCGTAATTCTCCGATTAAATCCCAAATTTCATAGCGAGATTCGATGTCTAAACCAGTAGTTGGTTCATCGAGAATTAATAATTTTGGCTGATGAACAATAGCCACGGCAATATTCATCCGGCGCTGCATTCCACCGCTTAAAGTTTCCACCGGACTACGGGCGCGATCAAGCAAATTTACTGCGGATAAACTGGTTTTAATCCGATGACGACGCTGGTGGCGATCGAGTCCATAAATCTGAGCAAAAAAGTTGAGATTTTCCTCACAAGTAAGGGATTTGTACAACAAATTTTCCTGCGGGGCAACCCCAATTAATTCTTTAGTAACTCTGGAAATTGGCAAATAATTAAAGGTAATTTCTCCCGATGAGGGTTTTAATAAATTACAAATTAAGTTAATAGTGGTGGTTTTTCCCGCACCATTGGGACCGAGTAAACCGTAAATTTCCCCCGCTTCAATATGAAAGTTTAATTGATCTAATACTAAGCGTCTTCCGTAATTTTTTTTGACATTATTAATAGTCAGCATTTTTAATAAAGTAACAAGGATAGTCAGGATTTTTTAAGCCATCATCCGTCAGCTAGGTAATAGTAAGAATAACAGGGAAATTGGCTAATTATACTGAAAAATAGGAAGCTGAATAACTGATGGTGGGTTACGGCGAATAGATAAATTAATGATTAAGTCTGATAATTTGTCTCCGCCTAACCCACCCTACCTAACTGATAACTGATCACTGATAACTGATAACTGATTTACAGTCGGCGTTCAAGGTTTAACATTTGTCGATAGGTAAGCCAACCACCTGCTACCATAGCTAGAGCAAAAAGACAAAGAAAGCGAAAATGAGAGCTAATATCTTGTAGATTTTTGCCCTTTGCCCAAACAGCAATTAAAGCTTCATTCATGTGGTAGATCGGGTTATATTTAGCCAGAGATAGAATATTATCGGGGAATAAAGCAGTCGGGAGAAAAACGCCGCCTAAAATTAATAAAGGAACCCCAAAAGTTCCCACCAAAGCATTAACATCTTCTGTTCTTTTCGCCAGTTGAGTACCGAGGATAAATCCTAAACCCACATAGGCGGTGATACTAAGGAAAATAATTAATAATTCTAGAGGAATTGAGCCTTTAAAAGTGGCTCCATACTGTTTAGCAATAGAATAAACTAAAACTGTCTGACAGGCGGCAATCGCACAATGGGCGAGAAAAATGCCGATAAAATAGGAAACACCGCTTAAAGGCGATAAAAATAACCGTTTAATCGTTTGTTGTTCCCTTTCTGCCACTACCGTCGCCACGGTTCCCCCCAAACAACTAAAGAAAAGTGCCGCCCCGACGAGGGTGGGAGGAGTAGCCAGAGCCATCGCCTCGGCAAGCTCAATTTTGCCTTTTTCTGCCATAATATAGCCATTTAAGAGCAGGACAAGGATCGGGAAAATGCCCCAGAGGATTAAGCTACGCCCGCGCCGGATTAATTCTACTAAAATTCGTTGAGCGATCGCTAAAATTTCCTGCCAATATTTCATAGAATGTTAGTGTAATTGTTTCTCCCTGTAGAGAAATAAGTTTTCCTACTTTTGACTTAGGCTTATTGTAAGTGTTCCAGAGCTTGATCGGCGCGCAATCTTACCACTATTTCCGCTTCCGTCTCCCGAATCTGTCCTAAAAGTTCCCGAATCGCCCTGCGAAATGCCGCCGCCGCAGTTCCTAACCCCTCCAATCCGACGATCGCCGCATATCTAACCACCCACTCTGGATCTCCTTGCGAAAGTTTCTCCAGTGCTGCAAAAACCGCATTCTGAGCCTCAGAAACCCGACTTTCCTCCAAATCAGACCAAATTATATTTCCTAAGCCTCTAGCCGCCCCTCGCCGCACGCTAAAGGAAAAATCACTCACCGCCGCATCAAGCAATAAGTCCAATCCTCGCACATCGCCAATTCCCGCTAGGGCGCGGGTTGCCCAAGCTCTCGCCCCATAATTATAACCGTCTAGGTTGGCCAGTAAATAGGGAACCGCCGCTTTGCCGATGGCGATTAAACCATCCACGGCTGCCACGGAGGCACCGGGGTTATTATATCTCAGGACATCGGTAAGGGTGGGTATTGCCGCTTCACTTTTGGCGGCGGCTAAATTTTCCACGGCGGTTAGTAACTCATTAGCTGAGTCGGCTTTTTCGACGGCAATAATTAAAGTCTCAACGGTGGGAAGCATTGGTTATCATTGGAGGGGATGAGGGGTTGGGAATTATGAATTATGAATTATGAATTATAAATTATGAAGTGGGAAGAATAAATAAAAATAATCTCCTGACGACTGATTCTTATCTCCTAACCCCACCAACAAACTCTTAAAGATAATTTAATCGCCAAACTTTTTTCTGTAAAATCTGACTAATTTCTTGGGGAAAAGGACAATCATCGGGAAGGTTAAAGGATTGATAATCTGGGTTATCTCGCAAGCTTTTTAAAGCCGTGGCATAGCAATCTAAAAATACTTGATCCCAGTAGGGTTTTAAACTAGGAGAATCCCTCAAAAGTTCTTCTAGTTCCCGTTGACTGCGCCTAATAGTTTCTTGCCAACCTCGATAATCCTCAACGTAATCAGTATAGCAGAGTTTGAGGCAGTGTGTTGACTTCTGCCCAAACTTTCTATCGTTCCAGATCAGCAGCAGCGAGTAACCTTCGCCATTGTACCAAAGACTTCACACCGTCCGCTACACTGGGGGGTGTATGCTGTTTACTAGGGCCGTGGGGAACTTAAAATCCCATTTTGGGATTATTCTAAAATAGGTTTATCTTGGAAATGCTAACTCCTGTGCTCATTAAAGCACGATGAAATCTATTTTTAGCCCAGAGTACCATGTCTTTCGTCGATGCCTGATCGCCGCTCGTAAGGATGCGAATTTAACTCAAGCAGCCCTCGCTAAAGCCATCAAAAAGCCGCAATCTTTCGTTGCCAAATACGAAAATGGTGAAAGAAGATTAGATGTGGTTGAGTTCCTTCTGGTTAGTCGTGTAATCGGTGTAGATCCTTGCGAAATTTTAAAGCAAGTTGAGCAAGCTTGTCAGTCCACATCTTGTGGGGAAGGGTTATGAATACAGAAGATGTTATTAGCCTGGCATCGCAATATCTAGATGATTTGTCTGGACATAGATTTGACCTATTAGACATTGCTAGACCAATATCGGTTGCTGCAGCAGTTAATTTAGCCAAAGTAATTTCAAAGCTATCACCACTATTGGGAAATCTGATTGAATTTAACACTGTTGAGTTTTTAAATAAGCAGGAAATATTTGCGCCGTTTGGTGAATGGAAAAGACAAGATCCAGGATTTCCTGATACTGTCTTCCTAGGTAGCATCCAGCCTACCCCAGGATTAGAAATAAAAGCATGGTTCCCATTAGCTACTGAAATAACAGCCCGTTTCAAAGATAGTCAAAATCATTTTCAGTTTGATCAAACCTACGTTTCTCTAATAGCTTGGCTGCCTGAAGCGGTAATTTATGGCAAACCCAAGATTCTAGATGTATGCGTTGTCTCTGGCTTTTCAGTGGCTAAAGCGAGAGATGATCATTATCATAATCCTCCTGATTACCTTGTTCTAGAACCCGAAGATACAACCCAAAGGAGAGCAAATTTGCAACAAACAAATACTAATGGATACAAATTTCAAGGGACGGACGAAGAACTATTTCAAGCTGAAGAAATAGTTAATTCTTGGGGAAATGATGGCAGGCTTTATAAGCCGACACAAGAGTATCAAATGCTCTTGCGGGAACTGATCACTCGCTTCAAATATATAGCAATTCTCTGACTTATGAGGTACAGTAGCAACAGTGAGTAAACCAATTGCGAATATCTTTTTGAGTAACTTCTAACATAGCCAATTCAATCCCTTCTATTAAGTCTTTGTA